>NZ_JBKHHI010000224.1:0-10718 GCF_046539235.1 Coleofasciculus sp. | reverse complement strand
AGCCAGTGCTAGCTGTTTTACCCATATTGATGTGAGAGGATATCGTGCTCGGTGGCGCTATAATATTTAAGCCAATTTTGTCATTGGTTGATATATAATTCGGTGTTGATTGTTCATTGACTCACATATTGCACTATTCTCAATCAGCCCATCTGGTGTGGCACACCTAATTGGGTAGATTAGGCATAAACCCAAAAAACATAAGAAATTAGGGGCTAAAGCCCCTACTACGAACTATTTCATGGCTACACCCTACATCCTGACTCCAGAATCTGACGGATTTGTGCCGTTTGCTGGCTATAGTCGGCATCAGTAACTTTTATTATCATCACCTACTTAGATCATGTCCAGTCAGATTGTTCGTAAAGCCGTAATTCCCGCCGCCGGATTTGGGACTCGCTTGTTTCCAGCCACAAAGGTTGTGAAAAAAGAACTATTTCCGATTATCGATCGCGATGGGCGGACGAAGCCAGTAATTTTGGCGATTGTGGAAGAAGCAAGGCGTGGCGGTATCGAAGAAATTGGGATTGTGGTGCAACCGAGCGATCGCGCAATTTTTGAGGCGTTCTTTAAAACTCCCCCGAAACAGGCACTTTTGGATAAACTCTCTGTTTCAAATCAGGAGTATTGTCAGTATCTGCAAGAGTTAGGAGAGCGGATTACTATTTTAACCCAGGATGAGCAAGAAGGCTATGGTCATGCGGTGTTCTGTGCGAAGGATTGGGTGAATCAAGAGCCTTTTTTACTGTTACTTGGTGATCATGTTTATACCTCCGATACCGAAATTCCTTGTACTCGTCAGGTGCTAGAAATTTATGAAAAAACGGGTCAAAGTGTGATTGGTTTGACAGAAATGTCTGCCGATATTATCCATAAAGCGGGTTGTGTGACTGGGGTTTGGCAGGAGATGAATTCTATTTTAACGGTGACACAAGTCTGTGAAAAACCGGATCTGGACTATGCGCGATCGCACCTGCTTGTTGAAGGGATGGCGGAGGATAAGTTTTTAGGGATTTTTGGCATGTATGTCCTCAAGCCGAAAATATTTGAGATTTTGGCTGACAGTATTAATCAGAATCAGCGTTATAAGGGAGAATTTCAGTTAACCACTTGTCTGGATACATTACGCCAAGAAGAGGGATTGATGGGATATTGGGTCAAAGGGCAGTATTTTGATACCGGAATGCCAGAGTTTTATCGACAAACTTTAATCAATTTTGGTCAAGACTATCGCTGTTCGTAGTTCGTAGTAAAAACGAGGGCGGTTGAAACCGCAACTACAAAAACAAAACCTGCCTTCGCAGGTTCTGAACTGACTGAGTCTGATTTAGTTCGCGCAGGCGAACTTCGTTTGTCTAGCCGCGAATTCCATTTGCCGGAACAAAGAGCTATTCTGGCTTTAACGGTAGCATGGTGTGTTAATACAGCCCTTCCCGCTGTATCGGGACAGGAAATCCAATGTAGGGGCGGGTTTAGGGACAAAATTAATGGAGCCACCAATCACCTTTCGACAAAACCCGCCCAGCCCCACCCTTTCACCCCGACATTTTTGAGGTGCGATCGCGGTTAGCAATCTGGTGGGTTTTGTTGTCCGGTTTGGGATTAATTGATTGCCTTGCGGTGGGGGAATGGGCAGGTTTTGTTGTTCATTTATCGGTGGGGAGGACGGGTTTTGTTGTTCATTTATCGGTGAGGAGGGCGGGTTTTGTTGTTCCGTTAGTGGTGGGGGGCGAGTTTTAGTCCCTAAACCCGCCCCTACAGATTACCTAAACCCGATCAGTAGTCGGACTATGTATTATTGATAAACGTTAGCCTAAAAAAATATCTATCCTCTCCAGTGGAATCTTTATGATCGAAGTGGATCGTCTGAGCAAGCTCTATGGCGTCACTCCAGCTATTCAGGATGTCAGCTTTAAGGTGGAACCGGGGGAAATCCTGGGATTTCTCGGACCCAATGGTGCTGGCAAAACGACCACCATGCGTATTTTAGCCGGATATTTACCCGCCACCAGTGGCACTGCTCGAATTGCTGGGTATGATGTCCATGAAAATTCTCTGGCTGTGCGCCAACGCATCGGCTATTTACCGGAAACGCCTCCCCTTTATCCCGAAATGACGGTTGAGGGATTCTTGTACTTTGTCGCTCGTCTCAAGGGAGTATCCGCAGGCGATCGCGCCTTGCGGGTGAAGATGGCAATTAAACGCTGTAACCTAGTGGAAAAGCGCAAAGTTCTGATCCGCAAACTCTCCAAGGGATTTCGTCAACGAGTCGGAATTGCTCAAGCGATCGTTCATGATCCACCTGCGATTATCTTAGATGAACCCACCGTCGGACTCGATCCTCGGCAAATTATTGATGTCCGCAACTTGATCAAAAGCCTTGCAGGTGAACATACGATTATCCTGTCTACCCATATTCTGCCAGAGGTGAGCATGACCTGTAGTCGCGTGGCGATTATCAACCGAGGTAAAATCGTCGCCACCAATAGCCCAGAAAACCTGATGGCGCAATTGACGGGAGGGGCGGGCTATGAGTTAGAAGTGGATGGGGATGCGACTCAACTGCAAAAGCTTCTGCAAGTGTTACCCGGAGTCTGTTTAGTCGAAATTGTCCCCAATCAACAGTTACCCCCAAATCGCTCCTTAATTCGGATTGTGACGGTACCGGGTACTGATCCGGGACGAGATATTGCGGCGGTAACCGTGGGCGCTGGGATCGGATTGCATGAAATGCGCCGCACTCGCGCTACCCTGGAAGATGTCTTTTTAGAACTGACGACTCAGGAACGGAGGGCTGAGAACCTGGAAATAGAGACAGGGAACAATTTAGCTGAATCGCCTATCTCTGATTCTCCATCAGAAGTCCCTGAATCCAATGTTTCTCAATCCCAAGTCCCTGAATCAAAAGTCCCTGAATCAGACGTTCCCCAATCTGGAGAAGATCGTTAATGCGTATACTCTTTGGCAATATTGTGGCAATTTTTCGCAAGGAATTGCAGGGCTATTTTGCTTCACCTTTGGCTTATGTAGTGGCTGGGTTTTTCTGGCTATTGTCGGGGTTCTTTTTCGTGTGGATTCTATTAAGTCCCTATGGGATTATTCAGCGAGTAGCGCAATACGATCAACTGGGAATGCCTACACCACCTGTCGATGTGGCGTATGAATTTTTGAATATGTTTTTGAGTGTCATGGGTTCTCTGATTTTATTCGTTCTCCCCATTCTCTCGATGGGACTCTATTCGGAGGAACGAAAGCGGGGAACTTTAGAACTGCTGGCAACTTCGCCAGTGACGAATTGGGCGGTAGCCGTGGGAAAACTATTAGGCGTGCTAACCTTCTTTACGATTATGGTGCTACCGTTACTCCTGTATGAAGTGATTGCCTTGAATGCTGCTAATCCGCCGATTCAACCCTGGGTTCCCTTATTAGCCCATGCTGGATTAATTTTACTCGCCGCATCGGTGCTTTCCCTGGGAATGTTTATTTCCTCGTTAACCGATAGTTCAATCCTGGCAGCTTTCCTCACGTTTGTGTTGATATTGTTCCTCTGGGTAATTGATTTAATTGCTAATCTTATCGGTGGTGTTTTTGGCGAAGCGTTAGGTTATTTATCGTTAATGGAGAATTATACCAATTTAGTTCGGGGTGTTCTGGATACCAGTAGTCTTATTTTATTTGCTAGTTATATCTTTTTGGGCATATTCCTCACCGCTCAGTCTATTGAAGCTTTCCGCTTTCAGCGATCTTAATTATTGGTCATTTGTCCTTTGTCATTTGTCCTTTGTTATCCTCGTGAAGATAAACCGTAGGGTGGGTTTCGACTTCGCTCAACCCACCAACTTTAAGTCAGTATCATTCATCTTATGACAACCAAGTCGATTAAGTGGACGTATTTAAAATATCTATTTTGGTTCGGACCGATCCTGACAATTATGGGAATTACCGCCCAAGAAGTGGCTGGTGAGTGGTCTCCTGTATCCTTAGCGCTGCTAATTGCGGGGCTATTAATCATTGGCTTGTGGTTCCTACTTCTGGATCAAATCGCCCCTGGTTTTTGGGGACGCCGTTCTACCCAGGTGGGAACCAATGCGATAATCGCGACATTAGCTATGTTTGTGATTATCGGGTTAATTAACTTTTTAGGAGTACGTTATGGGGTACAGATTGATTTAACCGAAAATCAACTATTTACCCTTTCACCCCAGTCACAGCAAGTTGTGAGAAATTTAGATCAATCGGTAAAAGTTTGGGTGTTTGAGAGTCCCGCTAATCCCGCCGATCAAGAACTTTTGGAAAACTACCGCCGCTATGGATCAAATTTAGAATTTGAGTTTGTTGACCCCCAGCTACAACCTGAATTAGCCCAAAAGTTTAATGTAAATTATATCGGGGAGGTTTACTTAGAATATGGAAATCAACGCGAGTTAGTCCAAACCATCAGCCAAGGGGAACAAGGGGAACGGTTATCGGAAGTCCAGCTAACCAATGCAATTGAACGCATCACAGGCGATCGCACGGATAAGGTCTATTTTCTCCAAGGTCATGGTGAACGCCCGTTAGAAGCGTCAGACGAAGGTGGATTATCTCAAGCCGTAAGTGCGTTAGAGACAAAAAACTTCACCGTCGAACCCCTGAATCTCGCTGAACAGTCAGCCGTTCCCGATGATGCTTCTTTAATCGTAATCGCTGGACCTAAACGAGCGCTGTTTGAACCGGAGGTGCAAGCATTAGAAGACTATTTGGCGCAGGGGGGAAGTCTTTTAGTGATGATAGACCCCGATACTAATCCCGGATTAGAACCCTTACTCTCCGATTGGGGAGTGATGTTGACGAATCAGATTGTGATTGATGCGTCGGGTCAAGGTTTAGTAGGTTTGGGTCCAGCGACACCCTTGGTGACTCAATATGGAGATCATCCGATTACCCAAGATTTTGGTACTGGATTTTCGATTTATCCCTTAGCGCAACCCGTGGACACGCAACCTGTAGAAGGGATCAAGGAAACCCCTCTTGTTGTAACAAGTCCCCAAACTTGGGCGGAAAACACGCCAGAACAACAACCCTTGGAGTTTAATGAACAAGAAGGCGATCGCCCTGGTCCTTTAGTATTAGGTGTGGCGTTAAGTCGTGAAGCTGAATCGTCCACCGCTTCACCGGAATCTGAACCGGAAGCCACTGAAATTCCAGAAGCCGAAGGTGAAGATACCGACGAACCTGAAGTAACAGAAACTCCAGAAGCGTCTCCAACTGCTTCGCCAGAGGAATCCCCAAAAGCCTCACCTTCACCAATCCAGACGGATAAGTCTCAAGCTAAAGAAGAGGAAGCTGAATCCCGATTAATTGTCTATGGTAATTCCAACTTTGCCACAGATAGTTGGTTTGATCAGCAACTCAATCCTGATATTTTTATCAACTCCGTGAGTTGGTTAAGCAAGCGAGATGAACAAGCCCTTTCGATTAGTCCCAAAGAACCCGAAGACCGCCGAATTAACTTAACACCAGTCCAATCCGGAATATTGGGATGGTTAGCCCTGTTAATTGTTCCAGCGTTTGGCTTTTTGACCGCAGGGATGCTGTGGTGGTTGCGGCGGTAAAGGTACATCTGTAGGGGCGGGTTTTACGATTATCATCTATTTGTCACCCAGATGTGACTAAACCCGCCCCGACCAAGTGATATAAAATGTTCGCATCGGAATTATGTTTTTTTAACGCAGAGGACGCATAGGTTGACGCAGAGGGACGCAGAGGGGTCATAACCAATGACAAATGACAAATGACGTAGCTTGCTTCTCGCGAAGCGAGTATGACCAATGACAAATGACGAATAACCAATGAAGCTACAGAAGACTACTTGGATGTTATTAATCGTCGCCCTTTTCCTGGGAGGGTTTGTCTATTTTTATGAAATCGTAGGAACTCCCCAACGGGAAGCCGCGAAGGAAGCTGAGAAGCAACTGTTTAGCTTTGAAGAAGATGAGATTCAACAGGTAAACATTTATATCGGTGAAGACAGCTTAAAATTCAAGCGGGTAAGTGAACCAGAACCCGGTTGGCAAATGACGGAACCGAAGGATGTACCAGCCAGTGATCCATCGGTTGCATTCCTATTAAATTTACTCGTTGAAGGAAAGAGCGATCGCATAATTCCCAATGTCTCCCCGGAAACCCTGAAGGAGTATGGTTTAGACCAACCTCAAGCCATGGTAACAGTGCGACTCAAAAACGATGAAACCCATGAAATTCTTTTAGGAAAACCAGATTTTAATAATAGTTTCCTCTATGCTCAAATTGATCCCTTTTCAGACAAATCCCAGCAATCTAACGTCTTTTTAGTCCCCATGGACTTTGAATATGCTGTCAATCGCCCCTTATCAGAATGGGAGCAAACAAAAGAGCAAACACCTGAAGAAACTGAGCCATCCGATACGGAAAGCGAGGAACCAACGTCTGAAACAGCACCCGCTACAGAGGAAAAAGAACCCCCGGAAAGCCAAGCAAAACCAACTCCTAATAACTCTGATACTGAAACAGAGGAATCAACCCCTGAACCAGAAAAAACACCGACATCTGAGAACAAAAATCCGTCCGCCTCTCCCTCTCCTGAAAACACGTCCTCTTCCGAAGACAAAAAGCAACCAATAGAGGATGAAACGGCTTCTCCCAGTGAGGAAACGAAACCCGAAGATGCGCCGAATGAATCTGAAGAGGAAGACGTTCCGTCGGAATAAATTTATAGTGTTTTCATATTAGCAATCCGAATGTAGAGACGTTGCATAAGTAGGTTGGTGGAAATAAACTCAACCATATTAAGTGCTGATCAATATAACCAATTTTATCGTTCATCGAGATTCCAGCCACACCTTGGACAAAATCCCCCGCCCAATCAAAATAAGGCATAATCACAAACTCGCCTTGATGATTAATATACCCCGATTTCATCACTTGATTAGTTACAGACGCCAAACCCTCGGAAAAAGAACTCGCATCTTTAAATTGAGGTGGAATCGCCCAGTTCCCGGTTTTGTCGATATAGCCATACTGGTTATTCAATTTTACCGTAGCTAACCCCTCAGAAAACGGTTCTGCTTCCTGAAATTGAGGCGGAGTAATCCAGTTTCCGGTTTGATCTATATAACCATACTGATTATTATTTTCGACAATTGCCAATCCTTCGGAAAACAAATCAGCATCGTGAAATTGAGGTAAAATTATTACCGTGCCAGTTTTATCAATATAGCCCCAATCATCGCCTTGTTTAACTGGGGCTAATCCTTCCGCGAACGATTTAGCGCCATCGAATTGAGGTTTAATTACCCAGTTACCTGTTTGATCAATATAACCCCATTTCCCATCAACTTTGACTGGGGCTAAATCTTCAGTAAACGAGCCAGCTAACTCAAATTGCGGTTTAATTACCCAATTTCCGCTTTGATTAATATAGCCCCACTTGCCCTCCAACTTAACCGCAGCCAATCCCTGATAAAAATCATGTCCTGACTCTAACTCGAACGGGAAAGCAAATTGTACAGGAACAGCATTTTCGCTAGAAATTCGAGAATTATGGAAACCGTTGTTAATCGTTGGTATAATCTGACATCCGGATAATTGAGTAACCAGTAAACCTAAGAAGAGACTGGTGATATTAAAAATTAGCCGATGTCTAAACTTGTAATCTAACAATCCTCTACCCATGGGGTAATAATAACTATTTAGGGCTGGCGGAATAAGTGCTGTGGGGAGCAGGGGGAGCAATGTAGAGACGTGCCATGGCACGTCTGGGAGCAGGGGAAGATGAGGAAGTTAACTTAACATCTCAGTGTCATCAGTGCTACCAACCGCCCACATCCCCACCCCAATCCTTCAACATCAATCAGTGAAATCAGTGTTTACCGCCTTGCTACCCCTTCATTCCGGGCGGCTTGTTGTACGGCGGCTGAAACGGCTGTCACGACGCGCTGATCAAAAACCGATGGGATAATATGTTCAGCGTCTAAATCTGTGGTAGACATCAAAGACGCGATCGCTTTTGCCGCTTCTAGATACATGGTACTGGTAATCACCGAGGCGCGACAGTCGAGGGCACCGCGAAACACACCAGGAAACGCCAGAACATTATTAATCTGATTGGGATAGTCACTGCGCCCCGTTGCCATAACCGCTACATCATCTAGCACCAATTCTGGCTGAATTTCGGGTATCGGATTCGCCATAGCCATAACGATAGGATCTTGTGCCATCGAATGTACCATTTCTGGGGTCAAAACACCAGGAACACTGACGCCGAGAAACACATCCGCCCCCACCATCGCACCGGCTAAAGCACCACTGGATTCAACAGCAAATTCTTGTTTTTGGGGCGTTAAATCGCTGCGTTTCTTGGAGAGAATGCCTTTGGAGTCACACATCCAAATCCTCTTCGCCCCAGCTTGACGCAATAGCCGCGCGATCGCAATTCCCGCTGCGCCAGCGCCATTAATCACAATTCGCACCTCTTCCAGGGATTTCTTCACCAGTTTCAGGGAATTAATTAACGCCGCGAGGCTAACAATGGCGGTTCCATGCTGATCATCGTGAAACACAGGAATATCTAAGACTTGCCGCAGTTTGGCTTCAATGTCAAAGCAACGGGGGGCGCTGATATCTTCCAGGTTAATCCCGCCAAAAACAGGAGCGATGTTTTTAACGGTTTCGATAATTGTATCGGTGTCTTGATTTGCCAGACATATAGGAAAGGCGTCAATTCCGGCAAATTCTTTAAACAGCATCGCTTTCCCTTCCATGACGGGTAATGCGGCTTCGGCGCCTAAGTTTCCTAGCCCTAATACAGCGCTACCATCTGTAACAATCGCTACTGTATTACTTTTAATGGTCAGGGAGTAAACTTGTTGAGGGTCTTCTGCGATCGCGTTACAAATTCGACCCACCCCTGGCGTATACGCCATGGCTAAATCGGCTTGGGTTTTCAGGGGGAGTTTGTTCTCGATGCTGATTTTACCCCCTCGATGCAGATTGAACGTGCGATCATAGACATCGATCACCTTGATATGGGTAAGTTCCTTAACTGCTTGCACAATCTGTTCCGCGTGTTCG
Source organism: Coleofasciculus sp. (assembly GCF_046539235.1). Lineage (GTDB taxonomy): Bacteria > Cyanobacteriota > Cyanobacteriia > Cyanobacteriales > Coleofasciculaceae > Coleofasciculus. The sequence goes on along the minus strand of NZ_JBKHHI010000224.1, from coordinate 1,628 downwards.
GTACTCGTCGCATCGATGGTGATTTCACGAGTCGTAACTTTGTGGGTTTGGTGAATCAGATCAATCTGTCCCAGGTTTCCCCCTACCTGTGCGATCGCGTGAGTAACAGTGGCTAACATCCCAGAACGATTGGGAAGTTGGATACGAATCGTTAAACTGAAACTGGAATTCGGTGTCAAGTCTGCCATGCTGGATTGATTTCGGGTCTCAAGCTTTCAATTGTAGACCCAATTCCCAGTTCTAGGGAAAGCTCTTGGTGAACAGGTGCGGGGTTGTAGGGGCGGGTTTAACCGATAACGTTGGAGACTAACCCCTAACTTAACTAAACCCGCCCTTCTTGGGAGTAGGGGGGCGGGAGAGACAAGGGAGACGAGGAAATTTTGAATAAGGGTGGGTTTTGTTGTTCATTTATTGGTGGGGAGGGCGGGTTTTGTTGTTCATTTATTGGTGGATATCTGAATTGATTCCCTAAACCCGCCCCTACAATTGACTTATTACTTTTTTATTATGAAAAGTCTCTATACTGAAATCGAAATTAATGCTCCCAAGTCACAAGTGTGGCAGGTTTTGTTAGACAAACAGCAGTGGAAGTATTGGAACACCTTTCTCTTTGACCGTGAACCAGAACAGCCCTTGGCAAAAGGACAAGCGGTATCTCTATCATTACGACGATTACCCAAGGATGAAGAAACGGAATTTGAACCCTTGATCACACTCTTACAACCCGGAATTTGTCTGCGCTGGGTTTCATCGATTCCTGGTTTTCGCAGTGAGTACGTATTTGAGTTACAAGAGATTGGTTTGAGTCGGACTAAATATGTTCACACAAGCCGTTTTTCGGGTATTCTCACTCGTGTTTTTGTCCCCTTTATCCGGCAAGATGAGCATCGGGGAATGCAACGCATGGCGCGGGAGTTGAAGCGGTATGTTGAGCATTTATAATTAGGGTAAATATGGCTCTTGATACCAAACGTTCTGCTATTCCATACAATTATGACCACCGTATTAAACTTAAAGCCAATTACCACGACATTGACGCGATCGCAGTTTTATCAACTGTGTGTAGCCAACCCTGATGTACCATTAGAACGTTCGCCCCAGGGAGAGTTAATTATCATGACACCGATTGGCGGAGAAGGTGGTAGCCAAGAAGCAAATCTAATTGGCGATCTGATCATCTGGAATCGCCAGACTCAGCTTGGTGTAGTCTTTAGTTCCCAAACAGTCTTTAGTTTACCTGGTGGAGGCGATCGCTCTCCAGATGTCGCTTGGGTGGAATTGGGGCGATGGCAAGGGTTGAGTCAATCGGAACGAGAAAAGTTTCCGCCGCTTTGTCCAGATTTCGTGATTGAGTTGCGCTCTCGCACCGACCGATTAAAGCCACTTCAGGATAAGATGCAGGAATATTTGGCAAGTGGTTTGCGGTTGGGTTGGTTAATTAATTACCATGATCGGCAAGTGGAGATTTATCGAGAGGGAACAGAGGTAGAAGTTGTGTCGATGCCTGTTGTGTTGTCAGGGGAGGAAATATTGCCAGCGTTTAGATTAGAAATGCTGTAGGGGCGGGTTTAGAGATTCAATTAAACATATCACCGATAACCTTTCAACAAAACCCGCCCTTTTCCTAG
>NZ_JBKHHI010000223.1:0-10879 GCF_046539235.1 Coleofasciculus sp. | reverse complement strand
TAGCAATAAAGTAAGATTCATTCCATAGCACTGATTTCCTATAGACTTTAGCTAGATCCGGAAATTCTAACCTCAAGCGACGACTATTTATAGACTTGATGTTGCCAATGAATTTAGGTAGCTCTAGCTGTGGATAATATTGAAACAAAATCATTTCTCATTTAATCAACGTAGCTAATATGTGCTACGCTGATTTGAACAGACTAAACAAAGCGATGATTACCTCCTATCAATACCGTCTTAAGCCTACATACGAACAGCGACGTCGTCTGACTCGTTGGCTCGATATGTTGCGCTACCAGTACAACTGGCTATTGGCGGAAAGATTCGACTGGTGGGAAATGAACCGTAGTCCAATCAACGCTTGCTTTCTAACTTGCAGTATTGCTCAACCAAAAGAACAGCCAGAATACTACGGGCAAAAACGTTCTTTGGTACAGCTAAAGCAAGAACGTCCTTGGTATAAAGACATCCATGGTCATGTACTTCAGGATGTAGTGAAGCGGGTCGATTTAGCCTTCAAACGATTTATAGAAGGCGATAGCAAGGGAAAGCGTAGTGGCAAGCCTCGATTCAAGGGGAATAATCGTTATCGAACGATGGCTTTCCCTTCTATTAAGTCTGAGTGCATACAAGGGAATCGAATTGTTCTCCCAAAGATGGGAGCCATTAAGTTCATCCAACACCGACCAACACCGGATGGTTTTGTGGTTAAACGAGCGCTAATTACCAAAAAAGCTGATGGCTGGTATGTCACCTTAACTCTCTCAGACAAGTCTGTTCCTGATACTCCGACAAGAGACATTCAGCCAACAGAAGAGAATAGTATTGGTGTGGATGCAGGGCTGGACTATTTTGCTGCTTGTTCTGACGGGACTTTAGTTGAACCTCCAAAGTTTTATCGCCAAGCTGAAGACAAGCTCGCCAAACTTCAAGTCAAAAGGGAATTAAGAGCAAAAGGAACCAGAGCGAGGCGTAAACTGAATCAGCGTCTAGCTAGACTCCATCAACGTATTGCCAGACAGCGTAGGCAATGGCATTACGAGTTAGCCGGAGAACTACTAGACAAGGCTGATGTGGTTTTTGTCGAAGACCTCAAAATCTCCAATATGAATCCTAAATCTCTGTCTGATCGGTGGCATGAATGCCCTCATTGCGGTGCTTCTATGCCACGAGATCTGTGTTCAGGTATTTTAATCAAAAAAGTGGGGTTGGGCATCGCCTCACTCAAAAACGCGAAGTCTCGGAAACGGGATGGAGAAGCCCGCGCTCTATCCGTAGGATGAGCGTCGGGAGTATGTCACTACAATTGATGTGATCATTGAAAGTCAACCCAACAAACAGCCATGAATGCGACTGAACAAGCTCCTCTAGACGAACAAACCTTGAGCCGATGCTGTTTGGCACCACTATTTGCTGACATCATGTGTAAGGGTCAGATCAGTTTGTCTGACTGGCGTGAATTGATGACAGCGCCTTGGGACAATTCTTTCACAAGTAATGATGAAGCTATCTTAATGCGGCTGATCTATGGGGTGCATCGTGGACTCGTGAAAGTTGTCGATTGAACCTAAAATGAATGGCACACTCCTCGTATTCTGGTGGGCAATGCCCACCCTACGGTATATCAAGGGTTTTGGTGTTCCCTTAAGTATGACAAATGACAAATAATAAATGACGTAGCTTGCTTCTTTTCGGACAGCGAGTTCTCCACCTTTAACTTTAATTGTGTCCATCTATCATAAATTGCGTTTGGCTTCCTGAGCCACTTGCTCAACCGAGTCATTGGCTAACGCTTCTAGGGCGGCTCGAGCCTCTGAAGTATCGAAGGGCTTGAGCGCCTGGGCGACTCGGTAACGCACTTGCCAGTCAGAGTCGGTGGCAAAGGGAACTAATAATGGCACAGCACGGGGATCACCCAGTTCTCCTAATGAACTAATCGCGGCGGTTTGAATTAAGCTGGTTTCGGAGGAGAGTGCTTCTTCTAAGAGGGGAAAAGCACGCGGATCAGCGAGTTCGCCTAATGCCGCAACAATACTAAACTGTAATAACCATTCCGATGATTGGTGATATAACTGTTGCATCTCCTCAAACGCCTCCGTCATCTTCAGGGCACCCAAAGCGTCAGCAGCGGCGGCTTGGACATCGGGTTCTGAGTCGTTCAAGAGGCGATCGCGCAACAGGGTGAAGGTGAGTGATAAATCCTGATCCCCAAGGGTATCAAGCTGGCTAACGGCGGCGTACCGAACTCGAGCATTGGCGTCAGTCAAAATAGGCTGGATTAATTCATAAGCTACCGATGGTTCTAGTTGGCGTAGTAGATTTACCCCACTCAGGCGGTTGCCAAAGTCCTCGGAACTCAGCAACTGTTGAACAGACTCACGAGAAACAGTCATTTGTAACGTATTAAGTAATCGGACTTTCATTAAAGTTGACGGTGGAGATTGGGGAACTATGACTCGTCCAGTTCAGCAATCATTGCCCGCACAATATCTCCGGCTGTGAGGACACCAATCACTTTTCCTTGGTTGTCAGTCACCGCTAGACGGCGCAGGGATTTGTCCTGCATCAGTTTCGCGGCTTTGCGTAAGGGTTGATCAGGCTTGACAACAACAGGTTCGTGGGTCATAACTTCGCCAACGGTTTGCCCGAGAGCCTTGTGTAGTTCTTCTTCGTACCGGGCTGGGTTTTCTAGATAAATCACACTGTCTAGAAATACGATGTAAACTGGGGGTTCGACTCCTGTCTGTTGCCACAACAAATCTGTTTCTGAAATAATGCCCACCAATTTGCCGGCATCATTAACCACCAGCAAACCACTGATACGTCGTTCGGCAAGAATTTTCATCGCCTCTTTGATGGGCGTTTGGGGGGTAACCGCGATCGGGTCACGGCTCATTACTTCGGCAACGGTTTTGGGCATACTCAGACTTGGTGTTTTTTCGGAATTACTCATCCTATTGTAGGGGTTTCGGGAATGGCGGGGATCAATTTCTCTTGAATAGGGAACTCTTAACAGGAAATAGACAACAGGACAAGGGATTGAGGATTTTTACAATTCTTAACTCCGCCCGACAGAATTTCTATTCAGGGATAGGGATGAAATTTCACTTGCATACGGCTTGGGTTACTATTGCGGCTACGAATATCGAGCCACTGGTTGAATTTTATAGTCAATTACTCGCTGAATCTCCCCATTGCCATAGCCCCAACACCTATGCTGAGTTCCAGCTACCTGGATTGCGACTCGGATTATTTAAGCCCAGGGATAATCATCGACAGGAATTTGAGCAGTCTGAGCAGAGTGGGTTGAGTTTGTGTTTAGACGTTGATGACTTAGACGCCGCGATCGCACAGTTGAGCAACATGGGCTATCCACCACCGGGCGAAATCATCGTCGCGTCCCACGGGCGGGAAATCTACGCTTATGACCCCAATGGCAATCGTTTAATTTTACACCAGCCGTCGCCTTAAGTGATCGCCACGTCATAAGCAACATTGGCAAATGCATAAATGCTATAGAGAAGCAAGACAGTAATCGCGACAACCATAACCATACGTGGACGCGGTGACGGGACAAATGCTTCCCTAACCCACATGGATGCAGCTGCACCAATCGCGAAGCTAGAACTGAGAACAAGGTATTGCCAGTCCGGTTGAAAGACCCAATTTAACCCCAAAGCCAGGGTTAACAATATCATTAAATGTTCGATCGACTCCGGTGGATTTTGCTGCGTGGAAAGCACCAAGGTGCGCCAACAGAATTGTAAATGTCTCATGAAAAAACTCATCAGCGAGAACTATTAGTTAAGATAATTCAGGGCAACTAACTTGGCTACTGTTGGTGGGGAAGATGATTGTACTCTTGTAAATAAGCCAGCGCCTCATCCGTGTTGACCTGCGGAAATTCCCCGTAGAAACGGCTGACACTGAGAAAGTCATCCGGTGTTTCCAGGATAACTAAGCGATCGCAAAAACAACCGAGCCTCTTGATCAATCCGGCTGGGGCGACGGGTGTACAAATCCAGATCTGGTCAGGATGATGCTCCCTCAACGCTTGATTCGCCGCGATTATGGTCATACCCGTAGCAATTCCATCATCCACCAAAAGGGCTAACATTCCTTGGGGGTTAACCTGAGGACAACCTGGGGCAAATTCAGCAAGCTGAGCTTGAGCTTTATCTTGAGCATGACGCAGGGCGGTTTCTCGCAGATTCGCCTTCAGTCGCCTCCATAGCCGTTGTTGCGCCCACAACACTTGTCCGTCTGAGGTGACAGCACCAATGGCTAATTCTGGATTTTGGGGGGTGGTAATTTTTTTAGCCACCACGATATCCAGAGGACAATTTAATCGACGAGCAACAGGTACGGCGACAGGAATACCGCCACGGGGGAGTGCATACACCACGGGTGATACCGTTTTACCTGTAGTTGTTTCCAATTCAGCAATCTGGGTGAGCAGAGCTTGAGCGAGTTCCTCACCAGCATGAGTGCGATCGCTAAATAGCGGAGCCGATGACATAGGTTCCTCCAGCATTTAACTGCCCTAATCATGCCTGATTTTGGTCAGGGTTTCAGGGTAATCAAGCATGATTCTTAACATAAGGTCATACGTTACAACTTACCCTTGGCTCTATGGATAAGAGAGTCGCTAACTTATCCACCTGCGGTACTAACTTTATAATAGGAGTCCTACTTGTCATTCTCTCTCCATGATTCAAGGAAAACTTTTCGAGTTCACCGTCAGCCTCAGTGAATTAGAAGCCCATCTCTGGGAAGCGGCTAATATTCTCCGGGGAAGTCCGGTAGATCGCTCAGACTGGAAAAGTTATATCCTACCGTTATTGTTTTTCAAGTACCTTTGTGATACCTGGGATGAAGAACGCGATCGTATATTTTTTAGCAATCGTAAAAAATAATGAAGCTAGTGCTTATGATTTAGCCGTAAAATTAGGGGTGGTGGGTGCTGTGAAGGATTTACCCCCTGACCTTAGTTTTAACAAGGATTACTTTAAGAATTTTGGAGTGATTATGAGTACACAATTAAAAGATCTTTTCAATCAAATTGACAGTTTAAATAAGCAAGAACGGCTTGAGGTTTTACATTATTTAGAACAGCGTGTTCAGGAAGATGATACGGTTGACGAAGGTCAAGCGATTGATGCAGATTATGAACATTTGCTGCAATATATTGCTGAAACCAAGAATACAGAATGTAGACGACCTTTACAAGAGTTTCGCGGGATTGCACCCAATTTATTAGCAGGTCAAGATGCTCAAGAATGGGTTAGTCAGATGCGGAGTGAATCAGACGAACGTGAGCAGGTGTGGAGGAAGTCAGAGTGACCTTAGATGAGGCGTTGCAAGGAGTCAAGATCATTTTCCTTGATACGGCTCCGGTGGTTTATTATGTAGAGAATCATCCCCTTTTTGCTGATGGGGTAGAAGGGGTTATCAAGAAATTAGATAGCGGAGAGTTACAAGGAATTATTTCTCCGGTAACGTTGGCAGAATGTTTGGTCTATCCTTTGAAGAATCAAGATAAAAAGTTGCAACAAGAGTTTGTGGATTTTCTTATGCGTCGTCAGTCAATCCAAATGATAGAGATTGATACGGGAATTGGTCTTTTATCTGCAAGGTTACGAGCCAAATATAATTTGAAACTGCTGGATGCGTTGCAGGTGGCAACAGCAATTAGAAGCGGGTGTGAGGCGTTGTTAACCAATGATGACCAATTCCGACGGGTTTCTGAGTTAAAGGTGTTGATGGTTGAGGATTTTGTGGAAGGGGATGTTTCCTAATGGCTGAGGAGAAGAAGTTAAAATCTGGGTGAAAATGGGTTAAGTTTGGTGATGTGGTTCGCCTGAGTAAAGAAAGAAGCAAAGACCCTGAAACAGACGGTATTGATCATTATATTGGACTTGAACATATTGACCCCGATGATCTAAAGATTAGCCGTCGGGGATTGGTTTCTGAGGAATTTACCTGTTGCACCGCCTCACCGCCTCGATAGAATGAAAAGCAAAGAAACATGAATAAACGTAAGGAGTCTGTAATCAGCTATGCGAATGCTACATACCATGCTGCGCGTCGGTGACTTAGATGAGTCACTCAAATTCTACTGTGACGTGCTAGGCATGAAGTTACTGCGGAAAAAGGACTATCCCGGTGGGAAATTCACCTTAGCGTTTGTTGGCTATGGCGATGAGTCTGACCATACTGTGTTAGAACTGACCTACAACTGGGGTGTTGACCAATATGATTTGGGTGATGCCTATGGTCACATTGCGATTGGTGTGGATGATATTTACGGAACCTGTGAGCAAATCAAGGAGCGGGGTGGTAAAGTCGTGCGGGAACCTGGTCCAATGAAACATGGTTCCACCGTCATCGCTTTTGTCCAAGACCCGACTGGTTATAAGATTGAGTTAATACAATTGGGGACTCAAGGCTCAGCCAAACCTCAAGAAAAAGCTACAGCGGCTAGTCATTAAATAACTTTAGCATCTGGGGAAGAGGGGGACGTTTTAATTGTGTAGGGGCGGGTTTATGGGCTTTCATTTCGCGATTTAATGATAACCTGACATCAAACCCGCCCTGCCCGAGTGTGTAGGGGCAGATTTGACTACTATCGTTTCTTCCCTCACAAGAGATGTGACTCGCACCCGCCCCGACGTAGAGACGTAGCATGCTACGTCTCTACATCCCCCCCTTCCCCATTCCCTGTTCCCTGTTCCCTGTTCCCTACAAATTCTGTGAAATTTGAGCGATAATTTGATCCTCTTTCCCCATAACCCATTGGGCAAAGCGTTGGGCTAAGGGTGGTACATATACCAGAGGATTCGTAAATCCAGAGAAAATATAGACACCCTCTACCCCCTCAATTGCTCCCACCACAGGTAGATTATTACCACCAAACGCCACTAAACAGTGATGCCAAGTTCCCGGTAGTTTGGCTAAAGCAGGGAGGACATTCCCCACCTGAGTACGAATCCCAGACTCACTCGCGGCTGAGTTTATGGCGGCGAAGGGTTGAGTCAGAACACGACTAATTTGACCCATCCGTAAACTGCCATCTAGAAACTGAATCGCCCCAGCATCTAAAATCGGTGGCATCGGTTCGTAACCCGGTTGATCCCACAAGGGTTCTACCTCCGCCCTGCTAGCTTGCGCTTCAAGTGGAAAGCGTTGTGTATAGGCAGGCATGACTAATGTTCGCAGTTTCAGGTCAATCGGTGGTGTTTCAATCATTTCCGCATGGGTGAAGTAGACGCGCACCTGAATTCCTACTGCTTTAAGCAAGGCGCGGCTGAATCCTCCGGCACAAACCACTATATTGGCAGCATGATAGGTTTGATTATCCGAGGTTTTCACCCCCTGAACCCTATCCCCCTGGCGCAGGAGTTCCACCACTTGAGCAATCTGCTGTTCACCCCCAGCGCGACAGAAGGCTTGGCGATAGGCTTGGGTGAGGTGTTCCGGATGAATATGACCATGACGAACCGTAAGAACGCCCGCGATCGCATTAGGATTGAGTAGGGGTTCTAACTCACAAGCCTCCTCGACTGAGAGTAATTTGGGTGGAATGGCACAATCAGCATAAGCCGCTGCCATTGTTTCTGGGTTTTGGTCAGCAGAAATAGTCAGGACTAAATCCAATTCCCGGAACTGGGTATCATGGTCTAATTCCGCTGATAAATGCCTGTGCCGTTCAATTCCCTCAGCGCATAGCACTCTCGTCAGGTCGGATTTCCCTGACCAATAGGCTAAACCGCCATAACTGTACCGAGTCGCCCCTTGAATGGCTGTGTCTGAATCGACCAACAGAACCCTTAACCCTACCTGGGCAAGTTCATAAGCGAGTGCCGCCCCGGTAATACCCCCACCAACAACAATCCAATCGTAGGTCTTCATTATTTTTTGCTCATTCTCCACATCTCCCATTGTGATTGGGATTAACGCCTTGGTTAAGGTAATCAGGATTTATGCACAGTCTCCATCTGTAGGTGGGCATTGCCCACCCTACCACTACCACTCCCATTGTGATTGGGATTAATGTCTTAAGTTAAGGTAATGTCTAACGACCGATAGCTGCATTATTTTTCAGATGTTTGGATGATGGAATAGAACAGCTTGTATAGTAAGACCTCTTGAATTGAATTTATGCTTAGCCGAATCAAAGACCTAGCCCAAGAACTCGCACCGCGTCTGATTGAAATTCGCCGCCATATCCATGGTCATCCCGAATTGAGTGGTCAGGAATACCAAACGGCGGCTTATGTCGCGGGTGTGCTGTCGTCCTGTGGCATTGTTGTCCAAGAAGGGATTGCCAAAACCGGCGTGATTGGTGAGTTAGTCGGGGGGACTGATGAACGCTTGGTGGCGATTCGCACGGATATGGATGCGTTACCGATTACCGAAACCACCGCTCTGGAATTTGCTTCCCGGAAGATGGGGATAATGCACGCCTGTGGTCATGATGTTCACACCACTGTTGGTTTAGGTACGGCGATGGTGTTGTCTGGATTGGGCGAACAATTACCGGGAAATGTGCGCTTCTTGTTTCAACCGGCTGAGGAAATTGCCCAAGGTGCGAACTGGATGGTGCAGGATGGGGCGATGAATGATGTTAGTGCCATTTTTGGGGTTCATGTGTTCCCGTCGATTCCAGGGGGTTCTATTGGTGTACGTTATGGCGCACTGACGGCGGCGGCGGATGACTTGGAAATCTTTATTACCGGGGAATCGGGTCATGGTGCCCGTCCCCATGAAGCCGTGGATGCGATTTGGATTGCGGCTCAGGTGATTACTACCTTACAGCAAGCGATTAGCCGCACTCAGAATCCTTTACGTCCGATAGTCTTGACAATTGGACAGATTAATGGTGGACGCGCCCCGAATGTGATCGCCGATCAAGTCCATTTAGCCGGAACCGTGCGATCGCTCCACCCCGAAACTCACGCGAATCTGCCAGAATGGATTGAGTCAATTGTGGCAAGTATCTGCCAGATGTATGGCGCTCGCTATGAGGTAAATTATCGCCGGGGTGTGCCTTCGGTGCAAAATGACTTGGCTTTAACTCAAATCTTAGAAGCATCTGCCAAGGAAGCTTGGGGAAATGATCGAGTGCAAATTTTACCCGAATCCTCTATGGGAGCCGAGGATTTTTCCATGTATCTAGAACATGCTCCCGGTACGATGTTCCGCCTTGGCGTCGGGTTTAAGGATAAATCCAATTATCCCTTACATCACCCCCAATTTGAAGTGAATGAATCGGCGATTATTACAGGTGTGGTAACGCTGGCTTATTCTGTCTACCGATATTGGCAACAGTCTGTTTTGTAGATAAGGGAGTTTTAAATTTTGACCCTTCACTTCGCATAAGGCATGGTTTGTAGGGGCGGGTTTTACTACTATCGTTTATTAGTAACCCAGATGCGACTAAACCCGCCCCATCCCAGTGGAAGAATTTATCGGTTGTAGGGGCGGGTTTGACTATTACCGTTTATTGTTGATCCAGATGCGACTAAACCCGCCCCAACTAAGTGGGAGAATAAGGTTATGAGTTTAACTTGTCAACAGCTACTGCAAAAACACAATCATGTCTGGCATAAAGCCACCATACATCCGTTTCTAGAACAGTGTAAATTAGGCACAATTAAACCTGAACAATTTAACACTTGGCTAGTGCAAGATTATTTATTTGTGCTAGAATTTACCCGCCTGATTGGACGAGTCTTAGCCGCCGCCCCTACTGCCCATTTTGATACTCTCCTGAGTGGGGCAAGTGCGATCAAAGATGAACTGGCTTGGTTTCGAGAAAAAGCGATGGCGCGATCGCTAAATCTAAATACCCAGAAACAACCCGCCTGTAATCAATACTGTCACTTCATGCAAACGCTTTGGGATATGCCTTATCCCGTCCAAGCCACTGCATTTTGGGCGATTGAATTGGCATATAATCAAGGCTGGCAATTGCCAGGTCAGATGAGTAAGTCCTACAATGAATTTGCACAACGCTGGGGAAATCCTGGATTTACTGAGTATGTCACTTTGTTGGAAAAACAAGCGAATCAGGTATTGCCAGAGGCGTCAGAATCCATTCAACAGCAAGCCGAGTCTGCCTTTTTGCAGGTTGCTCAATTAGAAGCAGAGTTTTGGCAAATGGCGTTTAATGCTAGAACAGATCCTGCCGAATGATATAAATCATTTCCCAGTTTCACTGACCCATAACCACAGATCACACGCAAGGAAAAAACTATGACCCGCGCCATTATGGAAACGGAAAAAGGTACAATTCATCTGGACTTATTCGAGAAAGATGCTCCGAATACGGTGAAAAATTTTGTCGATCTCAGTGAAAAAGGATTCTATGATGGACTAACATTTCATCGCGTTATTCCCAATTTTATGATTCAAGGCGGCTGCCCTCTGGGAACTGGCAGGGGTGGTCCTGGCTATACGATTAACTGTGAAATTAACCCCAATAAGCATTTAGCTGGGTCATTATCTATGGCACATGCAGGTCGCAATACGGGTGGAAGTCAATTTTTTATTTGCCACTCGCCGCAACCCCATTTAGATGGCGTCCATACTGTTTTTGGTAAAACCGAAGATATGGATGTGGTTAATGCGATTCAGAAAGGGGATAAGATTCTTTCGGTGAAGATTGAAGAGTAATTTTGTCGGCTCATTCAATTAGAGGGCAACGCCGATTCAGAAAGGGGATTGATCGGGTGAATCACGATAACATTTTCATCCTGATCATCCCCACTATTGTACAGATAGTCAAAAGCGGCAGTATCATTAAGTAGATGCGATCGCAAAAACAAGGCACTCCAACGAGCGATAGTTTCTGTGGCTACATCCTGGTCTAATA
>NZ_JBKHHI010000222.1:0-10919 GCF_046539235.1 Coleofasciculus sp. | reverse complement strand
CAGTTTCTGTCTCTGAGGTATCTGTGTCCGCGTCAGCTATTTCACCCCCAGTTTCTGTCTCTGAGGGATCTGTGTCTTCCGCATCGGCTGTTTGGTTATCCTCTGTCTCTAGCAAGGAGTCATCCTTATCAAGGGCATCAGGAATGTCATCATCACTTTCATCGCTGGAATCGCTATTGAGATCATTTCCAATACCATCCATATCAACGCCATCGCCATCTTGATTGGCTATGTCGCTGTTAGAATCACTGCTATCGCCACTGTTGGTATCGCTGCCATCTGTTTCTGTGTTGTTATCATCGCTGTCACCATTGTTAACAACACTATCGCCACTATCGCCACTTTCGTTGTCGTTATCGTTATTATTATTCCCATCATTGTTGCTGCTAACTGGGGTGGCGTCACCAATTTCAACAGAAGCCGGAATAGAAGGGTTAAACGGTTCATCCAGTTCTGTCACCACACCACTGGGATCTATATTTTTATAGGTAAAGCCTTCGGGCGCATACCAATTTACTTCACCTTGAGTCCCGCCTGACTGATTTCTTACTCTTATAGCTTGGTTGATCTTCACTGCGCCTGTTTCAGTAGACAGGGTGACAATACTACCCGCCCCTTGATCACTCTGAGGTGCCTGATTCGTGGCAAATATATCGGTTACACTAATGTCACCATTTCGGCTAGATATGGTTACATCACCAGCACTTCCCTTGCCTTGATTTTCTGTAGTTATCTGACCTGTGGTAATGTTTTCTTGAGCTGATAGGAGAACATCCCCTGCATCTCCAAAACTTTGATCCTTAGTCGAGATGCTCTCGATATCAATCGAGCCTTGTGTCGTCGCTGCTGTTACCGATCCTGAATTTCCTTGGCTGTTATCTTCTGTATTAACTGTACCCGTTACAATATTTTCCTGAGCCGATAACGATATTGAACCGGCATTCCCCTGACTTTGATTTCCTGAATTACTGGTATTAAGGTTAGCTGTTGTAATACCGTTATTCGCATTTATATTAATTCCTGTTGACGCTGTAACGTTTCCGCTGAGAACAACGTCACCCTGATTGACAACGGCGACTCCATTCTCCACCCGCAAGCCTGAACCTTGCAGTTCTACTTGTCCATTATTTACAGTTATTTGAGTCGCATTACCCAAATCACCACCCGTCAGTAATTGAGCTAACTCAGTTAACGGTAATGGAGTTGCCCCTGTATAAGCTGGAACTTCTAGATTCAGCACCATTCCCGGTTGACTTAGGCGTACTACACTATCGCCAGGGACTGTTGCCACTGTAATTTGACCATTCGGTGCGGAGAGAGTCCCTTCGCTGACGACTGTACCGCCCAATAAGGTTAAATTCCCATCATTTACCGTGAGGTTAGCCAGATTGATAATTGAGCCTGGTTCAGACGTATTAAAGGCAAAGGAATTGTTAGGATTTCCTCCAAGCTGACTTGCATCGATAGGACCTGTCGCATTAAACCATTGGTCATTGCCTAAACCAATTGACGTGGCGGTTGTGGCGGTAAAGTCCCCTGGTACATTCAGACTCGCACCTTGACCAAAAATAATCCCGGCTGGATTCATCAAAAATAGATTGGTACTGCCCGTTCCTCCCAAGACATCGATGAGTCCGTTGATTTCAGAGGGACTACCACCCGTAATCCGACTGAGAATATTCTGAATATTAGCATTGACATTAAAAATAGCCTCTTGCTCTGAGCCAAGACTAAACTGATCAAAGCTGAAAATCTGATTGTTGCCAGCTTCAACGCCATCTTCTATTTGGAATTTGTTACCCTCTTGGTTAACAGTCGTTCCTCCACCCTGCTCTGGAGTAACCTGTGCTTGGGCAACCTTAGCAAAGCCCAGAAGCCCTGTTAGACTGTAGAGGGCTGCCAGTGATTGACTTATTCGGCGTATGGCTGGTTTCATCTGGCTCACTTGAAAAACAGTAAATGCTGAGTCTCCTAACTGCTGGTGTTGTTATGTTTCCTGGTGTGGTGGATAACCCGAACCGTTGCGGTAGGTAGCTAGTAGGAGTGTTTATGCTGATCTGCTGATGATCTTGACTCTGGCTATTGTGTGTTGTATATATTTTACCCTATACTCGTCTCTTTCTTGTCGAAGAAATTTTTCTCTTCACAAGCTTAATGATTGGGTTGTGACTAACGCTACACTTTGAGCCAGTTAGGAAAACCTATACTTGATTGATATTATCGACCTATCCTAAACCTCCATTATATTAAATATTGTGAACTTGTCGAGAAAAAGGCTAGAATCCGCATGCTTACGTCGATAAACTATTGAGAGCGTGCGTATGTACTGACAATTTACTTGAATCCCTAGTCTCAATGGCATTCCAGCCTGCATGATTCCCCTGAAACTGACCCTGAAAAATTTCTTAAGCTACCGCGAAACAACTCTCGACTTTCGCGGACTGCATACGGCTTGTATCTGTGGCGCTAATGGCGCTGGCAAATCCTCTCTCTTGGAAGCGATTACCTGGGCGATTTGGGGACAATGCCGTGCCGCATCGGAAGATGATTTAATCCATTCCGGGGCGAAAAACGTGCGGGTAGACTTCATCTTCCATAATAACCAACAAACCCATCGGGTGATTCGCAGCAAGCAACGGGGACAAAGCAGTTCCCTAGAATTTCAAATTGAAACCCCAGATGGATTTCGTTCCTTAACTGAAAAAGGATTACGGGCAACTCAACAGCTCATCCTGCATCATATTAAGCTGGATTACGATACCTTTATTAACTCCGCCTACTTGCGTCAGGGGCGTGCGGATGAATTTATGCTACGGCGTCCCTCGGAACGAAAACAAATCTTAGCCGATTTATTGAAACTGGATCAATACGAAACCTTAGCCGATCAAGCCAAGGATTTATCCCGCCAATTCAAAGGACAAGCCGAACAACTCGAATCCAGTTTACAAGCCATTGAGCAGCAACTGGAAGAACGAGAAGCGATCGCACAACAACAAGACGCCACTCAAACCACTTTATCTCAACTACGCCAAGACCACGAAACCGACCAAAGCCAACTGCACCACCTGCAATCTCTCAAACACCAACGCCACACCTGGGAACAACAACTCACCTTTGTCCGCCAGCAATACCAAAATCTCACCCAAGAGTGCGATCGCCTACACCAGGATATCACCACCACCGAAAGCCAAAAGCAGCAATTAGCCACGATTCTCGACCAGAACGACCAAATTAACACGGGTTATGCCGATTATCTCACCCTGCACCAGCGAGAGGAAAGTCTCAGCCAAAAATTCCACGCGGATCAAAACGCCCACCGCCAAAAACAGCAGCTACAACAGCAACTCAACCAACAGATTCAGGAATTGAATCTACAAATCCGCCAAACCCAAGCCCAACTCGACGCCCTGCGCCCCCAAGAACAAGAAATTCAAACTATCCTCAGCCGTTCCACAGACGTAGCTGAAGCCTTGGAAAAACTCAAAGCCGCCCGTACCCGCCTCAATCACCTGGATCAACTTCAACTCGATGTCTCCCCTATCCTGCAACGTCGCGCCGCCTTGCAAAGTGAATTAGATCGCAACCACGCCCGCCTCAGCGCCCGTTTAGACGAACTCAACGCCTCAGAAGATCAACTCTCGCACCAAATCGCCACCACCCCCCAACTGCGCCAAACAGTTCTGCAAGTCGTCGCCGAAATCAGTACCTTAGAAAAAAAGAAAGTCTATCAACAGCGCGTCCAAGAAAAAGGACTCGAACGCCGCAGCTTCCAAGAACGACTGCAAGAAAGTCAGCGCCGTTATGAAAAACAAATCGCCGAACTCAACCAGAAAATCCAAATGCTACAGGTTCAGGACGCCGTATGTCCCCTGTGCGATCGCCCCTTAGATGAAACCCATTCGCACCACGTTATCCAGAAAACTACCACAGAACAACAGGAAATTCAAGATCAATTTTGGGTAGTGCGAGAACAACTAGCCGTCTGTGAACGGGAACTGCAAGTCTTACGTCAAGAATACGCCCAACTCTCCCAAGAATTGGCACCTTTTGAACAATTACTCGAACAACGGGGACAACTCGAAGCCCGACTCGAAGCCACCGATGAAGTGTATGATCGCCTCTACGACATCTCCGAAGAAAAGAAACAACTAGAGCGATCGCTAAATGAAGGAACCTACGCCCTAGATATCCAAACCCAACTCCAAACCCTGGATAGCCAACTCCAACAATTAAACTACAACGAACAAACCCACGCCCTCGCACGGGGAGAAGTTGATCGGTGGCGATGGGCGGAAATCCGCCAAGCCAAACTCGAAGACGCCCAGCGACGCCTAGAGAAAATTCAGGAACAAAAACCCCAACTGCAAGCCCAACTCGATCAGCTAAACCAATCCCTCCAGGAGTTACAAACCACCTCTCCCCTGAAACAGAAACTCGACGCGATCGAGTCACAAATTAGCGAAATTGGCTACAACTTAGACACCCACAACCAACTCCGCACCGCCCTGCGACAAGCCCAATCTTGGCAACTACGCCATCAAGAATTAACCAAAGCCCAGGAACATTATCCCCAACTCTGTCAACGATTAGATAGCCTGACTCAAACCCTAGCCGTGCGACAAGGCGATCGCGAAACTCTCAATACACAACTTGCTGAAATTGTCAAGCAATTGGAACAGTATCCCGACACCAGCCGCGACGTACAAATACTAGAACAGCGCATCCTCCAGCGACGCCGACAACTAGATGAACACCTATCCCAAGTCGGGCGTTTACAACAGCGCTTAACTCAACTGGATACCCTGAAAACTCAATATCAAGAGCAAGAGGAACAGGTTAAAACCCTAAAACGGCAATATCGAGTCCATCAGGAATTAGCCAAAGCCTTTGGCAAAAACGGCATTCAAACGCTGATGATTGAGAACATATTACCCCAATTAGAGGCAGAAACCAATCAAATTCTATCGCGACTCACGGGGAATCAGTTACACGTCCAAATTGTCACCCAAAAAGCCGGAAAACGGGCATCAAAGCGCAAAAGTAAACTCATCGACACCCTCGATATTTTAATTGCCGATGCTAGCGGAACCCGCCCTTACGAAACCTATTCTGGCGGTGAAGCCTTCCGAATTAACTTTGCCATTCGCCTCGCCCTAGCCCGACTCTTAGCGCAGAGGGCGGGAACTTCCTTGCAAATGCTGATTGTCGATGAAGGCTTTGGTACACAAGACGCTGAAGGCTGTGAACGGTTGATTGCCGCAATTAACGCGATCGCGTCTGACTTTGCTTGTATCTTAACTGTAACCCACATGCCCCAATTTAAGGAAGCCTTTCAGACACGAATTGAAGTACGAAAAACCGAGCAAGGTTCTCAATTAAGTTTACTGATGTAACGCTTAAAATTATTGGGCGGGACGATTTACTCGCATCACTTTTCCCCGTAAGGATTCTTCCTGTACAGTAAGTACATCATGACCAAAAGTGCGTAAAAATTCCACAACCCGCTTGGGAAATTGTTCATCAGCATAAAGACGTGCCATCAATCTTCTTCGTTCTGTCGAATAGCGAGTTCAATCTCATCAGCATAGACTTCAGCATAAATCCAAGCATTCACCAAATCAGCAGCCGATAACGTGGGATAGTCTTGTAGAAGTTGAGCTTCACTAATCCCCAAACGGCGAGCATTGACTAACACCCAAACCGGAATGCGAGTATTGGCAATGCAGGCTGTTCCGCCACAGACACCAGGCGTTTTTTCAATTCCCTTCCAATTGTTATCGAAACTTTGGGCTAGGAGGTGAATGGCTTGAGCTTTTTCAGTAGGCTTTAGAGCAAGCAACTGCGTTTCTAACTCTTTAATGTTCATTATTATAAATTATGAATTCTGGATAAAACAGAAAGTAATACATCAGTAAGAACGTAAGCCTTGCACCCCTACATTCGGGTAAATCTAATCGGTTTGAGAACTGCTATATTAGCATTATCCATTACGATAACTCTTCACGCCAAGTGAACCGAATTTGCTCATCAGCCTGTCTAAACTCAATATTAAACCGATCAAAAACAACTTCCCGCCCTAGAAGCAATTGTTCTGCACCTGTAATACTTTGTAACCAAGC
The DNA here is from genome assembly GCF_046539235.1 of Coleofasciculus sp. Taxonomy (GTDB): domain Bacteria; phylum Cyanobacteriota; class Cyanobacteriia; order Cyanobacteriales; family Coleofasciculaceae; genus Coleofasciculus. The sequence continues at coordinate 4,800 of NZ_JBKHHI010000222.1, read as the reverse complement.
GACAGGAGCGATAAAACTGTGTCCATCAATTGTCATTTCAACATTTCGCAGAACATACTCAACCGTTCCCCCAATCGTCTCCGCTAATAACGTTGATTCAGCATCCGCTAAGCTGTAGCCTAAATCTTGACCCACCTTTAAAGAAATTAAGCTAATTTCTGCCCCAGAATCTACTAGCATTGTGGTAAAAATCTCTAAATCCTTATGCTTGAGCCTGACATGATAATTCGGTAACCAGTCATGGCGAGCCACTGTGCGAAAGTGAATTGGTAAAATTTGGATAGAAGCAGTGCTGCGTGGCACTAAATAAATGGCAAACATCTCGCCTGATGCTGTAGCTATGTCCAAAACATCTCGCAAATTTTCACTATGAGCAATAACACAATGGTCATTGTAAGCCACATATTGATTGCGATATAAACTTAACAAAGTGCGCCGATTTTTATTCAGCCACTTCAACATTTTCTCACTTTCACTTTTAGATGGCATTTTATTCATAGCTGATCAAAGGAAACCATTTCAACCATCGAAAACGACACCATTCACCATTGTTTCCGACCTCAATAAAAGCCCTTCCAAATCATTCCAACTCCTCTGCGTCCTCTGCGTAAACCTCTGCGTTACTCTGCGTTAAAAAAATATAATTACCATACTCAGCAGATAAAACCCTCATCAATCAAAGCGGTGACAAAAACCGCAGCAGTAATGAACCAATCCCCACAAGAGCATTTCCAAACGAAGGGCGAGAACGAACTTCGGGAGGATTTTGGGCAATTTCCACCATGGCGATCAGATTCTGCGAGGCTTGAAAACCAACCGGGTTTTCTTGAGTCGTAAACAGCTGACTGGCAATTTCAGCATCTCGGCTAGCACCACCGTGATCACTCAAGCGAAATCGAGCGATTCCCCGGGCTAAATAGGCAGGAGCAAACTCCGCTTTTAGATTCAAGGCTTGATTATAATGTTCAATGGCAGCTTGATAGTTTCCCCGTTCAGCTTCAATCACACCCCAGGCATAAAAATCTTCAGGAGTTCCGGCATACTGAGGAAGACCAATGGTTCCTTGAATATAAGCGCTACTGAGATCCGTACCAAAAAGTTGTGCATTAACCAGATACGCATCTCTGAGATCCGTTCCCACTAAAATAGCGCCACTAAGATTCGCACCCGTTAAGTTTGCGCCATTGAGAGACGCGCCACTAAGATTTGCGCCAGTGAGATCCGCCCCCGTCAAATTTGCCCGACTCAGATTAGCGCGACTCAAATCTGCCCCACTCAAGTTTGCCCCGACTAATTCTGCCATGACTAAACCTGCATCGGTGAGATCGCATCCGGGACAGTTTTTGGTGGATAGTACCTTTTGGATGTTTTGCAGGTTTTCAGCTAGGGCGCTGGTACTCAGAGTGATGGCGGTGAAAATAGCAGCCGTGGTTAGAAGGATTGGTTTCATGGCACGATTAGGGATGAATGGGGCTACGGGTTTTATGCGATCGCAGTACTGGGATTGGGGTATTCTTATTGAAACTTTACAATACCTTTGACTGAGTTAGGGCGGGTTTAGTTACATCCGGGTGACAACCCCCGATACCGATAAAACCCGCCCCTACAGAAATCAACACTCAGAATTCTTGTCAGCTACACCTGCTAATAATTCTAATTCACTCACCACCCGATCCAATTCGTCAATAATCGGCATAGAACCTTTGGTGCGAAAGGCTTCAATTAAGGAACGGTAATACCACAGTGTACCCTCTTTACCCCCATGAAAGCGTTGCCATAAATTATCCCCTAAAATGCGATAATCTTTAAGAATTGACCAAGCATTATGCAGCTTATCGGCGGCAGACACTAAACGAACCGAAGCTGAGGCGGTGGGAATATGGGCAATATAAGCCGCTTTGCGCTGACGCCAAGGGGGTTTAGGTGTGGTGTCCGCGTCGGTGCAACCATCCACAATATCGGTGATGGTATCCCCAAAGCGGCGACGAATTTCCTCACGGGTTGCTGCACCGCCTTGGTCTTCAATGGCATCATGGAGAAGCGCCGCGATCGCTTCATCTTCATTTGCCCCATATTCTAAGGCAATACTAGAAACGGCTAACAGGTGGGCGATGTAGGGAACGCCATTCCCTTTGCGGGTTTGATTGGCGTGTAGTTCAGTAGCAAAGGTTAAGGCGTCGGTAAACCGTTGGGAGAGTTTCATGGAAAACTTAAGTCAAAATCTAAAGTCGATTAGTAACAATTGTGACTGATATCATGTCCTGACGATTGTCCATAATTACAATGCTTTAATAACAAGGGTTTGCCTCAGGATTATGACTAAATTTCCAGCCAACCACCTGCCGAAAATTTGGATTGCTTCCAAATGGGAAGCCAGTCAACTTCTCGCATCCGAGACAGGAGATGCGATCGCGCATATCATCTCGATTGGCGAACCCGGTACTTCCCCTCCTAAAGGTTACACCAAAGTTCCTCACCGACTGCGGTTAGAGTTTACCGATATTGTTGCTTTAAATGATGATGAACTTGACTATGTTTTAGCCACATCTGAGCATATTCGTCAAGTGATTGACTTCGTACCGATAATTTCCCAGGAAGGCGGGGATGTTCTCGTCCATTGCCAAGCTGGGATCAGCCGCTCATCAGCCGTCGCGTTAACAATTTATGCCATCCTCTTGGGGGCGGGTCAAGAGGAGGAAGCCTTATCCCTAGTTCTAGAAAACAGACCTCAAGCCGTACCAAATACTTTGATTATACAATTAGCCGATGAAGCATTAGGTCGAAATGGAAAATTGGTACAAGTCGCCCAAATGCATGAAGACTGGTAAGCTGTTCGGCATTTAAACCTTAATGTCAATAATGGCGAGATCGTTGGTGTGCGTTTAGCGAAGCCATGCCGCAGGCTTTGCATCTTGCTCGCTACTAATACCCAATTTAAATGGATGATAGCTTATTATGAATATGATCGTAAAATTTAATCGAACTTTTTCCTTCTGCCTTTTACTCTCATTTTTCCAAAATGAAAATCATGAATTGGCTAGTATCACTGTTAAATTTGGAATAGGAATAATCGCCATATAAATCCACTATTTTGTACCCTGATTCCTGCGCCATTTCCTCAAATTCCTGCCTTTCGATCAGACAAAACTGCATATCTAGGAGGCGTTTAGATTGCAAATAACCATGCTGATCATAGATTTCATAGAACTGAGTGCGATCAACAATACAGGGATTGGGTTGCTGCTTTTCCAGTCCCCAGAACAGGAGTTGTTGCTTTTCTAGACTGTACTTCCCCTCTAGACGTAGAGAACCATCAACCAATTTTGACCGGACAGTAGGATTATGTAGAGTACAGACAAGTTTGCCACCTTCATGCAAATGCTTGTGAATGGATTGAAGTGTACTTTTTTGGTCTTTCTTTGACAAAAGTTCTGAAAAGGAATTGAATGGAATAATCACTAATTCAAAACACTCTTTCAGATCTAACTCTCGCACATCAGCCTGCTGAATTCTAGCCGACAACCCCTTTTGTGTCAGCTTCTTTTGCAGAACCACTAACATTTGTGCTGAAGCATCGACACAAACCAGAGAAACGCCAGCTTCTAATAAAGGAATCGAGACACGCCCCGTTCCTGCCATTAGTTCAAGAACTTGACCGGAGACGTTACGGGTTTCTCGAATAAAGAAGGAAATATCGATATCACTCTGGACATAGATATCATACAACTCAGCGACTCGATCCCATTCAATCATCTTCTTTTAGTTATAACGGTTGAATATCATTAAAACGAATCCTTGTATCCGCCACAGGTTTTTCCTCAGGATTTTCCGCCTGGGCATATCGAATGGTTCGGTTCGTTAGCAAATAGTATTTGCCCACCTTTTCATGAAAATCTCGCACATCTTCTTTTTCCATAACTTTACCTGTTTTAGCATCGCGAAAGGTGGTCTGAAAGTGACTGACTAAATAACCTTCCGTCGTTTTAGTTGTACCTAGGGTATCAACGGTTACGGCTACATCTCCAAAGCTACGATTCACTTGAGTGATTACATCCCCTTTAACCTTATAGTAGGAATTATCACCCACCTCGTTAATTTTTAACGCGCCATACTCATCTTTTCCCTGTAACTCAAAGCCATTCTTGTCATGCAACTGTTCAAACGGTACTCGGCGACGGTGAATGATTTCCATCTTAACTGTATTGGCGACTAACTCCCGCAAATCCTCCGGTTCAACATTGATGACGTTCACCGTTAAATCAGGTTGAACCCGAACGATTCCCTGGTCAATATCTCCTTTGTGCGTAATCGAAACCTCTGCGGAATAACCCGGAAACTTTTCATCCCAGGTATAGCGTTGATTGTATGCATTGCGAAAAGCTTCGCTGGCTGATACTGTAGCGATTTGAGTTGGATGAGTGTTTGAGATAGACTGAGCATTTACACTGGCAGGTAGTCCAAAAACGCAGCTAATACTAGCGATAATTAAACTTAAACTCCAACAGATTATGCGATGCTGTAATGGCTGTGTCATGATTTTAATCGGCTATCGACATTGAGGATAAATCTCTATTTTACAAGGGGATGTCCAGCTGCATGAGGTCAATGATTTTCTCCCCCATATCCCTTAATTATCTAAGTCTTCTCCTAACTCCCGCAATCGTGCGGCTAAACGTTCGGCGCGTTGGCGTTCGGCTTCTGCCCGTTGGCGTTCGGCTTCGGCGCGTTGATGTTCAGATTCAGCCCGTTGATGTTCAGCTTCTTCGGGTAATAAAACTAAATTCCCCTCTGGGTCATAAA
>NZ_JBKHHI010000221.1:0-10934 GCF_046539235.1 Coleofasciculus sp. | reverse complement strand
TGTCATTTGTTGAAGATGACTTGCACTCTAATCAGGGCGGGTTTAGTGATATCAGGGTGAAAACTAAACGTTAATAATAAAACCCGCCCCTACACACAGGGCGGATTTTGCTGCCAAGCTAGGGAGAATAACCAATATTAGTCCCTCACCCCATCTCCCTTTACTTCTCTCTACCCCATTGGCGGCGTCTGGAAATTCATCTGTTCCCTGGACATTGGTACTGACTCGATCAACTGGAGAATGCGCTGCAAGGGAATATCTACCCACTTGGGTCGATTATTGAGTTCATAGCCTAACTCATAAATCGATTTCTCAAACAGATAGGCATCCAACAGCACCTGTAACTCCTGAGTCGTTTGGGGAATAAACGAATGACCTGCACTTGTAGCCAGATAGGTTTTCAGGAACGTATCACTCACCCAGGAATACCAGAACCCAGACCATTGTTCCATCACCGAGAGATTATCCGGGCGAATCATACCACTGTCCATTTCATTGCGTAAGCCGAGAGTCACCGCATAGTGGAACGATTGCAGCATTCCCGCCACATCCCGCAGGGGCGATCTCTTCATCCGCCGTTCACTCAGAGGACGGGCGGGTTCTCCCTCAAAGTCAATGATAATTAAGTCTTTCCCCGTATATAAGACTTGTCCTAAATGGAAATCCCCATGACAACGGGTACGCATCGACGTAATTTGCAGATTGATTAAGGCTTTAAAGCGTCCTAAAATTTGATCTTGGCGGTTGAGAATGGTTTGGGCTAAGGGCTGAGTTTCCTCCGGTAAAACCTCGATCCGCTTTTTCAGCAGCAGTAAAACCTGACCCGTCAGATTCCGCATATACTGATACACAGACCGCTGATAGAACGAGGTAAACGGTTCCGGGGCAAAGTTAGGATTCTCTGCATCTGAGGACAAAGCAATATGCAATTGAGCCGTTCGCTTTGCCAACAGTTGCGTCGTATCCAAATAGGGAACAATCAGATCGTAGCCAAAGGGCGGATCAGTTCTATCTAGCGACTCGACAGCCGAGGGTAAGAGGAGTTCCGTCTCCTGTAAATCTGATCCAGGCAATACCATCACTTGTTCAAAATAGCCGCGCAGGGAATCTAAGGTGTAGGACCAAGCATTGGTGGTATTGGGAACAAATGCTTGCAAAGCGCCGATGGTGATCGTATCTGAGTTGGAAGCGCGATACTCCAGAGCCCCCGCCACGGGAACAAAATGTTCGGTGACTTTTTTCTCGGTGAGGAAACGCCCAATTTCTAAGTCTGGGTTAATTCCTTCCTCAACCTTGCGGAACAGCTTTAAAATAAAGCGATCGCCATACACGATTGAAGTATTACTTTGTTCACCTCTAAGCAGATGCGGTTCCAGGTGAGTCGCCTCCTGCATCAGTTCAGACAGGGCGTCTGTTGCTGTAGCCACCAGTGTACCTGCCTTTCCTTTATAGCGATGCTTGTGACGAACGGCATCTAAGGGGAAGGCTAAAAAGTCCGGTTCAGCTACTGCATCGAACAATAAGCCCACCTCTTCATGTCCCTCAACCTGGAGATAGGCGATGACTTGATTCGCCTGAATGTTCGACCCATCGCCACCCAGTTCCGTTCCGGGTGCGTAAGCTAAGGGCAGAATGTAGGTTTCTGGGATACCCTCAGTGTATTCGAGTTTGATAAAAATTAACTCCGCCTCGGTTTGTTTATAGGAGACGGGAATCGTTTCCACAATCTCTGCCGATTGCACCGTCCTTGCCTTACCCCCAAACCAGCGACAAGTATAGAGGTAATTTGGCAAAATCGACTCCAAGGTGGTCTTTAAAATCGGTTGAGAAAATACCGTTTGCCATTTGCCACTCACCCTCAGTGTCGGCGGTTGAACTTGGGAACTGGGAGTTTCCGCTAGAGTGTCTTGCAACTGGAGGGTAAACCAGTAGAAGCTATGAGGACTGAGGCTGAGGAAATAGGATGAAGAACCAATCGCTGGGAATTGGGTACGTCCAAAAATCTCCACGGGTACCATCCCTTGGAATGCCGAGAGATCCAACTCTACAGTTTGCACAAATCGCGACAAGTTGGCAACCACTAAAATATGTTCCCCAGCATAAGTGCGGGTAAATGCCAAAACCTTACGGTTATCGGGATGGAGAAACTCAAACGTTCCTCGACCAAAAGCTTGGAAACGCTGGCGGGTGGCAATTAATCGCTTCATCCACCACCACAGGGAATTGGGATTCCCCTGCTGCGCTTCCACATTAATCGCTTCGTAATGATATTCTGGATCAACAATCGGCGGGGCGTAGAGTTTTTGCGGATTCGTGCGCGAGAAGCCAGCATTGCGGTCAGCACTCCATTGCATCGGTGTGCGTACCCCGTTGCGATCGCCCAGATAAATATTATCGCCCATACCAATCTCATCCCCGTAGTAAATGACGGGGGTACCGGGGAGAGACAGCAGCAACCCATTCATCAATTGAATTTGGTCGCGATTATTCCCCATCAGTGGTGCAAGGCGGCGACGAATCCCTAAATTGAGTCGTGCCTGCGGGTCTTCTGCATATACTTTATACATATAGTCCCTATCTTCATCGCTGACCATTTCCAGAGTCAGTTCGTCGTGATTCCGCAGGAACAATGCCCACTGACAGTTATTGGGAATTTGCGGCGTTTGGTTGAGAATATCAATGATGGGGAAATTATCCTCCATCTTCAATGACATAAACAGGCGTGGCATTAGGGGAAAATGGAAATTCATGTGGCACTCATCCCCCTGCCCATAATACTCCGCCGCATCTTCGGGCCACTGATTCGCCTCAGCCAACAGCATCCGATTGGGGAACTTGGCATCCACATGGGCGCGTAACTGTTTTAAGAACCCATGGGTTGCGGCTAAGTTCTCACAGTTTGTGCCTTCTTGTTCATACAGATACGGCACAGCGTCCATCCGCAGTCCATCCACTCCCATCCCTAACCATAAATCCACAACCTCCAAAACGGCTTTACCTACTTCCGGATTTTCGTAATTGAGGTCAGGTTGATGGGAATAGAAGCGATGCCAGTAATACGCTTTAGCCACCGAGTCCCACGCCCAGTTAGAATGTTCAAAGTCCTGGAAAATAATCCGGGCATCTTTATATTTTTCCGGGTTATCACTCCAAACATAAAAATCCCGTTCATTGCTTCCCTTGGGGGCTTTGCGAGCGCGTTGAAACCAGGGGTGCTGGTCGGAGGTATGGTTAACAATTAACTCAATAATTACCCGAATTCCCCGTTGATGCGCTGCATCTAACAGGTCTTTGAGATCTTCGATTGTGCCAAAAATAGGATTGATTTTTTTATATTCGGCAATATCGTAGCCATCATCTTTCAGCGGAGAGGGGAAAAAGGGTAATGTCCAGATTGCGGTAACCCCTAAATCCCGTAAATAATCCAGCTTCGATGTCAATCCGCGCAAGTCACCAATTCCATCACCATTACTATCGGCAAAGGCACGAATCGGCACTTCATAGATGATGGCATCTTTAAACCATAACGGATCATCTTTCAAGATTGAATTAAGCATTTGTTCTTTGGTAGTTTTCCCTGGTTGATTTGTCATTGGTCATTGGTCATTGGTCATTGGTCATTTGTCATTTGTTGCAGATGACTTGTACTCTATAGGGGCGGGTTTAGAGATATCCGGGTGAAAACCAAACGTTAGTGGTAAAACCCGCCCCTACAACTGTCATAATTCTCCCCCAGCTCTCCCCGCTTCCTCATCTACCCCAGCTCCCCCTGCTTCCAGACGTAGCATGCTACGTCTCTACATGGCTCCCCCTGCTTCCTATTGCCTCACCCAGAAAACATGGGCTGGAATACCCTGAGGATTGAGTTCCACATAGTTATGTCCGCCAAACCAGGTGTAGTGGGTATCACTGAGTAGATCATGGAGATAGTATTCCCGATAGGGGTCAATCCCTAAGGATTCTAAGGGCAAATCAATGAAGCCTGCTTGCATCCACTGAGGGTCAAAACTGACCACCATTACCATCACATCCTTGCAATCACCAGTCTGTTTGCTGTAACAAATAATATGGTGATTATCCGTGTGATGAAACCGCAAACTGCCGTTACTTTGCAACGCGGGATGTTCCCTACGGGCAAAATTGACCCGGGTAATCAAGTCTTTGATTGTATAAGGACTATCTAAATCCCACTCCCGAATCTGATATTTCTCTGAGTTTAAATACTCTTCGCTACCAGGTTTGAGCGCCCGATTTTCGCACACTTCAAACGCCGGTCCATAAATCCCGTAATTCGCGGTTAAAGTTGCTGCCAGCACTAAGCGAATAATACAGGCAGGGCGTCCCCCATGCTGAATAAACTCATGTAAAATATCGGGGGTGTTGGGCCAAAAGTTGGGGCGAAAGATGTCATAAGCAGGAGTTTGGGTGAGTTCGGTGAGATATTGGGTCATTTCCCACTTACTATTACGCCAAGTGAAATAGGTGTAGGATTGGGTAAATCCTAACTTGGCGAGGCGATACATCACCTTGGGACGGGTAAAGGATTCCGAGAGGTAAATTAAATCGGGATAGGTTTGTCTCAAATCCGCAATTACCCATTCCCAAAAGTCAAAGGCTTTGGTATGGGGGTTATCGACTCGGAAAATCCGCACGCCTTTTTCAATCCAAAACAGCATGACACTCCGCAGTTCTTGCCACAGATTTTGCCAGTCTGGGGTTTCAAAGTCAATCGGATAAATATCCTGATATTTTTTCGGTGGATTCTCGGCGTATTGAATGGTTCCATCCGGGCGGCTACGGAACCATTGGGGATTTTCTTTAACATAAGGGTGATCTGGAGAACATTGGAAGGCTAAGTCTAGGGCAATTTCCAGTCCATGTTCTTTGGCTTTGGCGACAAACTCTTCAAAGTCAGCCATTGTACCCAATTGGGGATGAATGGCTTTGTGTCCGCCTTCAGCCCCGCCAATACCCCAGGGTACGCCCACATCATCGGGTTGAGCAATGTTGGTGTTATTTTTACCTTTGCGAAATTGCTTGCCAATCGGGTGAATCGGGGGTAAATAGAGGACATCAAACCCCATACTGGCAATATAGGGTAAGCGGGCTTGGGCATCTTTGAATGTGCCATGTTTACCCGGTTCACCACAGGAACGGGGGAACATTTCGTACCAGCTGCTAAACCTTGCCCGTTCTCGGTCTACGGTAATTCTTAGTTCTTTGTGGTAGGTGCTGGCAAATTTGCGATCGGGGTATTTTGCCATCAGTTGCCCAAGTTCCGGGGAAATGGCTTTATCCCCTAAAATTGGTTGGGCGACATCTGGCGATCGCAGCGTCGCCACCCAGGTTTTTAACTGTGCCGCATCATCCCCACTGGCACGTTTCACCGCATCCTCGACTAAGTTTGCCCCAATCAGTAAGTCAACTGACACATCCTGTTCGGCTGCCAATTTCTTGGTCATGTCCCGTTGCCAGGATTTAAAATGGTCAGCCCATCCCATAATCGTATAGACATAATCCCCCATCTCTGATACGGTAAATTCTCCCTGCCAGCGATCATTGACCGTTGGCGATAAGGGAACCTCAAACCAGGTTTGGGATTTCTGGGGACGGTATAAAATGACACCCGATACGGCATCATGACTGTCACAGAACATATCTACTTCCACATGGACTCGTTCGCCAACCGTCCGCTTGATGGCAAAACGACCCCCATCTATTTGGGGCAACACACCCTCAATTTGAACTCGTCTCCGACCTTCCTCTGGTAATGGCAGCATTGATCAACACGTCCTTTAGCTTTTGCTTCTAAAACAGTCGCAGGTGCCCCTTACTGTCATACAGCTTTATCCTTCAGCCCTTACTGCTGTTCCTTTGACTCTGGCTAAGGAACTGAAGTTGGTGTAGTTACCTAACTGTAAAGCGTTTCGATAAACCTGTCCGACTGCTACCTTAGTTAACTTTACGAATTAATGTCAAGATTTCTATGCAAAATGTTAATAAATGAGACTATAGTCGAAAAGGTTACAGCCAGTAGATTACAGGAAACGGTCAATCGATGCATCTGACCCAGGGAAGAGTTATTTTTTCCAGAAAGAATATTAGCGCAGTCACCGGGTTCATACTTGATGGTTTATGGCGATGAACTCGGTTGGTCAGTAGAGAGGTTGCCGGCAACGTCTCTATGGTGGCGAAAGTCCTAATCGATGTGTCTACTGCTATAACAGTTGAGATTAGGCAACAGGCAACAGTAAGGGGTTGAGGAATATTTACATAAATTATTATTTTTCAAGCCCTTACATAAACAAATGACGCTCCACACCGTTAACTTTAATTGTCCCCACCTAATTACCTATAGACATTGATTCCCTTTTCATAAATTTATCAAGGCTTTAACAAAACCATTCATCTCTTCAAGAGAAGTTTACCCATTCAATATTTTTTCGGGATAGGATACAAACATAGAACTATTAAAGCTCAAGACCTTCAACCAACGGCTTAGACCGCCAAGTCAAAGGAGTAAGCCCTTTTAATAACTTCTGAGTCGTAAACTTGCCAGAGTTTTTGCCGTCAAAATTACGCCCAGTAAACGCACAGATAAGGCTAAATTCGCGTCAATTTATGCTACCCATATTACGTTCGATCAGGAAATAATCATGAAAACTAAACTGACAATCGCTCAAAACCTGTTATCTATCGCTGCACCTATCCTAGCCAGTTCTGTATTGGCTGCTTCACCCAGTATGGCAGCGACGTTTGCTTCGGCTGAAGCGAACGTTTTTATCGAAAATTTTAGTCAAACTCCTAATGACATCGGCACTTCAACCCAGACGAATACAGTCGCGGTTGTCCCAAACAGTTCTGATGCTAATTCCGGTAATGAGCAGAATGTCCTTTCTTCATCAATCAGTAACGCCGCCGACGCTAGAGCTGAAGCTAATGCTATATTTTTTGCGGATAATCCAGCCTTCGCGGCTAACTCAATCTTGAGCAATGCCTTTGGTGAAGGACAAAACTTCTTGGGCTTGGCACAAAGCGAAGCGTCGGTACTGGGTAGATTTTTCCTGGCTCCAGAACCCGATGGGACGGAATCATTCTCTTTCGATTTTACGGCGTTTTTTGACCTGGAAACTTCAGGAGTGCAGAGTAAGGCTGTAGCTGATATATCATTCCTGGTTTTAGGGGGAACTGACCCGAATCAAGCCAATCAAACGGTTTTTGATTTCTTCTCCGTCTCTGGAGAGTTAAAAACGACTGGAGAGGATGACATATTCTCCGTGGAAGCCAGCGACAACTTTACCTTGAATACGTTTTTGCCATCTGGCGAGTTGGGCTGGGATTTAGAGGAAGAATTTGCCAGTGTTGTTGCGATGGGTTCTTATGAGAGAGAGTTTAGACGACCGACCTATCTAACCTTAATTGAAGCCAAAAGGACAGAGGTTACGGTTCAAGCACCAGAACCAACGAGCATTTTAGGTTTATTGGCCTTTGGTGGTTTGCTTAGCTTAACCTGTCGCTCTAAACGTAGAACATCTTAGCCATTTGGTTGACGCCGACGCTGAGACGTGCCACGACGCTGAGACGTGCCATGGCACGTCTCTACATTAACAACCCTCAAATCCTTACTGTTCCCTGTTCCTTCCTAATCTTAACCGTTAACTTTAATTGGGTTCCACTACTTAGTATTAGCGAAAATTAACAGAAAATTTAACAGAAAATCTAACTGAGGTTCACGAATGGGTGAGGCTGTGTCAAAATTCTAGCAGTGAGTCTCTCATTCAGAGTGCTATGCCATGAATAAGGTTTTCCCGAATCGGGTGCAAGAGTCACCGTCTCATTCCCCCAATGCGGTCAATGATGTTGCGGGTATTCTCCAACACTTGAGCCAAGGGTCAATGACCAACGAATTGGCATTGAAGTTGAGTCACTCCTTTGAACTGTGCCAGTTTCAGTTTGGAGAAAGGCTATTTGCCTATTATCCCCCCCAACAGGAACAGGAAGATGATGAGTATTTTTACATCGTCTGTCAGGGACGGGTGAGACTGCTGAGCTTTGATCCCCAAAAACAGCGAGAGGTTTCCGCCGTTGTTATAGCAGAAGGGGAAACCTTTGGTGCAGACGGTTGGTTTTGTCACAACTGTTCATCTTACGCCGCGATCGCAGCCAGTCCGGGATTCCTAGCTCGGATTCGGGGAACCAAACTCCAGCAGTGGTTTGAGCAGATTCCCCAATTCCCAGCCCAGTGTGAAAAACAAGCTCAACAGCGACAAAGCTTAATTTTCCTGAAGACGCAAACCGAACTGCGATCGCTCACTAGCCATACCATAAAGCAACTCTTACCCTACCTCGTCACCACCACGATTCCCCCAGGCGAAACACTCACCCAATTACAGGGGAATCGCTGTTGGCTACGTCAGGGTGAAATCGCCACAACTGGGGAAGCATCACCCCCACCTCCAACAATTGGCGAAAGCTGGGGATATCCGCAGCCCATTCCCGCCCATTGGATTGCCCAAACCGACTTATGCATATATAAACTGCCCAGGGAAGAGGTTTCAGCCGCTCAAGCCATCGCCCCGATTTTATCGGGAACCGCCCCAGACGCTTTACCGGAAACAGCGAATCATCCCACCGTTTCCAATAAACCCTTAATTCCCCTAGCCGTTCGCATGTCGGCGCTGATGCATCACACTGGGGCGGAACCGACAGATCAAACGGAACCCGAACCCGTCGTCTTTCCCCAACCTAGATCATGGCGCCCCTGGGGAAAGGGGTTTTGGCAGCGCTATCCCCTGGTATTACAACAGAGTTCCGCCGATTGTGGTGCGGCTTGTTTGTCCATGATTGGGCGATACTGGGGTAAACAGTTTAGTATCAATACCCTGCGAGAGCTAGCCGGGGTGGGGCGGGCGGGGGCTTCGCTGAAAGGATTGTCCCAAGCGTCAGAACGTTTAGGATTTCGAGCGGCTCCAGTACGAGCATCTTTGAATCGGTTAAGGGATCAGACTAACCCGTGGATTGCCCATTGGCAAGGTAATCATTATATTGTCGTCTATCAATATAAAGGCGATCGCATCCTGATTGCTGATCCGGCGGTGGGTAAGCGGTTGATCCCCCGTGCCGAATTTATCAATAACTGGACAGGATACGCGCTGGTGTTAGATCCCACACCTCAACTCGCCGCCACGCCCAATGAAAAGAACTCCCTGGGGCGCTTCTTAAAAGTCCTGTGGCCCCATCGTATCTTAATCGGACAAATTCTGCTGGCGTCCCTACTCCTGCAAATCTTTAGTCTAATTACACCGCTATTTACCCAAATTATTCTAGACCGGGTGGTTGTCAACCGCAGTTTTACGATGCTGAATGTCTTCGCCCTGGGACTTGTTTTGTTTAACCTGTGGCGGATTGGCTTAAGTGCTACCCGACAATATTTCTTAGACTATTTTGCCAATCGCTTAGATCTAACCTTTATCAGTGGCTTTATTAACCATGCCCTGAGTTTACCCCTAAAATTCTTTGAATCGCGCCAAGTTGGGGATATTATCACCCGGGTTCAGGAAGCCCAGAAAATTCAGGCATTTCTCACCCGCCGAGCAGTGATTACCTGGCTGGATACCCTAATGGTATTTGTCTACTTAGGGTTGATGGTGTACTACAACTGGAAGCTTACCCTACTGGTACTGGCATTGATTCCGCCGATCGCGATTTTAACCATTGTCGCCAGTCCATTACTACGTCAGCGATCGCGGGAAATCTTCCAAGAGGATGCGGGACAAAATTCCCAGATTGTGGAAATGATATCAGGAATCGGCACGGTTAAAGCCTCCGCCGCAGAACGAGAATTACGCTGGCGCTGGGAAGACCGACTGACGAAAATGTTAAATGTGCGATTCAAAGCCCAGATTCTGGGTAATTTCCTCCAATCCACCAGTGGCTTAATTAATAGCTTAGGTAGCACCGCCTTACTCTGGTACGGTGCCACCCTGGTGATGCAGGATCAGCTTACCATTGGTCAATTTGTCGCATTTAACATGCTCATCGGCAATGTAATTAGTCCGATTTTAGCCCTAGTGAGTCTGTGGGATGAATTTCAAGAAATTCTCGTATCTGTGGAACGACTCAATGATGTCTTTTTTGCCCAACCCGAGGAACATCCCCAAAAACCGCTAATGGGTTTACCCCAGTTAAAAGGAGAGGTAGAGTTTGACAGCGTTTTCTTCCGCTATGGTGACGAGGAAGAAAACTACACCCTGGAAAATATTTCGTTTCAGGTGTCTCCCGGACAAACCGTGGCGATTGTGGGGCGGAGTGGTTCGGGGAAGAGTACCTTAGTCAAACTCCTCCAAGGACTCTATCACCCAGACCGAGGCAAAATTTCTGTCGATGGGCACGATATTCGCCATGTTTCGCCGCCATCTTTGCGATCGCAGCTTGGTGTCGTACCTCAGGAGTGTTTCTTATTTTCCGGCACCATCCTGGATAATATTACTCTCTATCATCCAGAGTTTACCCTGGAGCAAGTCATCGAAGTTGCCAAACTGGCAGAAGCTCATGGGTTTATTCAATCCTTACCCTTGGGATACAACACCCCAGTTGGGGAGAGGGGTTCCACCCTATCGGGAGGACAAAAGCAAAGAATTGCGATCGCACGCGCTCTATTGCATGATCCCCGTATTATCATTCTTGATGAAGCCACCAGCTCCCTCGATACCGAGTCGGAGCGGCGGTTTCAACAGAATCTCGCTCGGATTAGTCGCAACCGCACGACGTTAGTCATTGCCCACCGTCTTTCCACGGTTCGACATGCTGACTGTATCCTCGTGTTAGACCGCGGTATTTTAGTTGAGCAGGGTACCCACGATCAACTGATTGCTATTCAAGGTCTTTATCATCACTTGGCACAGCAGCAGCTCGATCTTTAATCAGCAGGGTTT
>NZ_JBKHHI010000220.1:0-11023 GCF_046539235.1 Coleofasciculus sp. | reverse complement strand
TGGGAAATCATGGTGCAGCTATTTTAATCGCCCGTGGGGAATTGGCATTATCAACAGACATTAACAGCGACTGTCAACCGTTAAATGGGTTAGTGGATGCAATTGTTGAGGTTTGTCCCCAAATTCATGCGATGCGGGATGCAACTCGTGGTGGTGTCGCTACGGTGTTAAATGAATTTGCCCAAAGTTCCGACGTGGGGATTCGTTTGGATGAAGCATCGATTCCGATTCGGGAAGAGGTGAATGGAGTTTGTGAGATTCTGGGATTAGATCCGTTATATCTCGCCAATGAAGGGAAACTGGTGGTTATTGTACCGCGATCGCACGCCGAATCTGTATTATCGGCGATGAAGTCTCATCCGGCGGGAGAGGATTCCTGTATTGTGGGTGAAGTAATTGATTCCCCTGCGGGTGTGGTATTGCTGCAAACTGCTTTTGGGGCGGAACGTATCGTTGATATGCTAGTGGGGGATCAATTACCCAGGATTTGTTAACGACTGTATTGTACAGAGGGTAGAGACGTAGCATGCTACGTCTCTACCCATTGGGGGATAGAAAAACCGGATTTAGGATTAAGCTGAATGTTTAGATCCATCAGGCATAATGGCATCCGTCAGAGTTACAGCTTCATCTAAAGCCGCCTGACTCAAATCAGCTCCTTCCAAATTGGCTCGACTTAAATTTGTTCTCTTAAGTACTGCTTCACTCAAATAAACTCCAGTCCTGAGAATCAACCTAAGCGGTTACAGGTTCGAGTTCTTTCTCCACCTCAGGTGTATACTTACCCTCATGGGCAGCACTATTGCACTTCGCCCGATGTAGCAGCAGTTTTTGGGCTAAAGACACATTTGATTCTTTCCCTTTCCACGCTTCTAAAGCAGGTTGCTGGATAGCACGGGCATAAGAGAAGGTTATGGGCCAAGGCGCTTGGTCGGCATATTTAACATTCATTGCATTTAAGTGAGCCGATGCTTGCTCATTACTCTGACCCCCAGACAGGAACGCCACACCCGCCACAGATGCTGGAACTGAATTCATCAAGCATTGTACCGTCGCATCTGCCACTTCATTCACACTGGCTTGGTTGGGGCAATCCTTCCCAGAAATTACCATACTGGGTTTGAGGATCATTTGGTCGAAAGCTACCCGCTGATTGTAAAGCTGATTGAAGACAGTGCGTAGGGTTTCCTCGGTTACCTGATAACAGCGTTCCAGAGTATGATCCCCATCAATCAGCACTTCCGGTTCCACAATGGGAACCAAACCCCCTTCCTGACAGAGTTGGGCATACCGGGCTAATCCATGGGCATTTGCCTCGATACAACCCCGGCTGGGAATGCCATCACCAATCGTGATCACCGCCCGCCATTTGGCAAAGCGAGCGCCCATTTGATAATACTCCGCAATGCGATCGCGCAGACCATCGAGTCCTTCGGTGATTTTTTCCTCAGGGAAACCTGCCATGTCTTTGGCACCAGTATCCACTTTAATTCCAGGGATTATCCCCGCATCGGTCATCACCTTGAGAAACGGTGTCCCTTCTTTGGTCGATTGGCGAATCGTTTCATCATAGAGAATCGCGCCACTGATGTAATTCCCTAAGTTAGGCGTGGTCAAAATTAACTGGCGATAAGCACGACGCATATCTTCGGTTTGCTCGATACCAACCTTCCCCAATCGCTTATTACAAGTGCCGTTACTTTCATCCATCGCCAAGACACCCTTGCCGGGGGCAACCATTGCCTGTGCTGTCGCTCTGAGTTCTTGTGCGTAGGTACTCATGGTGAAACCTCTATAAAGTTTTTTTGCTATCTATTCATAAATGATGCAGGTTAATGGGTTTATTTGCAACAAGTAATCTGAAATTGGGCAGATTTTTCTTCGGTTCTAGGACATAGAAGCCTTGATTTACCAGATATTTGCATTTTATCCCTCTGGCGATAGATGCCGAATCTTGTCGAATGATTTATTTTAGCTATTGATATTAATTCTTGATAATTTGCCAAAACTGACGCCCAGCCAATCAGTCATTGCTGGTTTTCCATCGCGATCGCGACTCCAACTGCTATTTTCTACTCTATTTCCATGTAGCATAAACACAATATTCAAACAGTTCTTTCTTGCTATTTCGTTTGCGAACAACGTTACTGCCAATGTTAGTATATCCGAGTTGGTGTAAGGATTCTTTCAAAAGCTTTTCCGTCTTGACCGGAATCCCATAGAACGAAGAATTGCCGACAATGTATGAAAGCACTGCATTATCCTGTAAGTTGTGACGCAAATTATCAAAATGTAAGTGCATATCATAGAAATATTTCTCGACATATTTTGCCATAAGCCGAGCATTCTTATTTTCTGATTGCCCAATTTGGGAAACAATCCTGTTCATCGAACCTGACAATTCTATTCCATTAGATTCCCAATTCTGTAATCTACTCGTCGCCACACTCCACGTTCCGCCAATGGCTTGCCAGTCTATCTCACCTGCTTCTTTGGCAGTATCTAGAAACTTTGTCCAATACATATAAGGGCGAAGTTCACGAATGTAACTCATCCGATTGGGGTAAGGTGGTGAGGTTACGACATGAGAATATTTCACGTCATTGGATACAGAGTACCGTGAATCAGCATAAAATACTGTTGCTTTACCTGCTAAAGGGTGACTGATACTATTAATTATCGCTTCAATAATAATTTGATAAAGCTGTTCAATTTGTTCAACTTCATACCGAGTAACTTGCTGATGAAACGACATAGACACATGATTAAAGGCAGCGGAAGAGGTTTCAATCACTAAACGGCAAAAAGCGACCCATGCCAAGGAAGAAACATCACCCTCTTTCGGTTCACCAAATTCGCTTACCAAGCCTTGCCGAAGCGCTGCCAGAATTTTTAATGTATGTATACTCCACCAGCGAGTAATGTTATAAATATTAGGAGTCCAGCACTCTTGATCAATCAGACCTTTGCATTGATGAATGGTTCTTTTAATCCTCTGATTAAAGTCATCCAGTTCCGAGAAAGAATAATTCCGGCATTTGGCATTACCCAGCCAGATCAGAAATCTATTAATATCTAAACAATGAGCTTGTAATCCCTGTTCAGCAGCAACTAAACCCGTTGTAGCTGTCCCAGAGAAAGGGTCAAGAATGAATGATTCAGTGGGAATCTTGTTAATCATCTCTGACACTAATTTGACTGAGTAAGCAGGGGTGAGTCGTAACCATCCATGCCGTCCCAGTTTTTGGTTGTATTTAAAGGTATAATCTGACCGTTGATTAACCTTAATATCCATTATTCAGCACTCAGCAATGTTTCCAGAACCTCATGGATCTCATGCTTAATCTCATCCGATTTTCTCTGAAAGAAATCTGCCAAGTTATACCCTAGCACCTGTTCACAAAAGGCATATAGCGAGATTTTGGGATCACCATTCATTGTGCCAATCAGAATTCCGCAACGGTTGTTTCGATATCTCAACACAATATCTGAATCTATTTGTGCTGAAAATATGGCAAATACAGGCAGATAATCATTTGCCCACGCCACTGTAGCATTGTCTATGTCAGCATTCTGACGCTTGCTATCTTTGCTCTTATATCCCTGTCTAACCTCAAATACAATACCATTAGAGGGTTGAGTCACTTCACCTAAGCCATTGCAATAATTGGTTATCCACTGATTAACCTTGTTCAACACGGACTGATTCCTGATTTCTGAAAGTTTTAGCCGACCATCAAGGGAAAGGGTTTTGCTTTTTCCAGAGGATGTTCTGGTTGTGTAAGACCATCTGGCAAAGCTAGGGTCAATGTAACGGGTTGTATCTACAATAATCTGGCGAAACAAACGTTCGCAGCCAATGCCAACCTGACGATAAATAGAAGTCATGCCACCAGCCGCACGATGGGCAGCATACATGAGATCAGTATCTAAACCAACCCAAGAATAAAACAAATCAGCACCGTAAAGGACTTTAAATTCTTGAAGTGAGAAACCTTTATTTGAGTTTCCCTGACCAAACTTTGGGCGATAGTCTTGGCATTTTCTAATCGGTTGGAGAAAGGTTTCTAGGTACTCCTGTTCATCTGGCACATTAACATTATTGGTCATTTATCAGTTAACATAATGTCCGTCTCGTCAGTTATCATTTCCTTTTACCTCGCCACCTTATTTATTCCCTTCTGCCTTGGAGTCTTCTGCCCTCTATCTTACTTAGATTGATGTAATTTTAGGGGTACGATATATCGTACCCCGATCAACTTAGGGATCAACCCAAAGACCATCCGCTTTAATCAAATTAATTAACTCTTCCACTCCCTTATCTTCGGGCACCTTCTTAATCTCTTCGCGTCCCCGATACAGGGAAATATAACCGGGTTGCTTACCCACATAGCCATAATCTGCATCTGCCATTTCCCCTGGACCATTGACAATACAACCCATCACGGCAATATCTAAACCCGTCAGGTGTTTCGTCGCTTCCCGAACTTCGTGCAGTACGTCTTCTAAATTAAACAAGGTGCGCCCACAGGATGGACAGGCGACATATTCCACCATCGTTTTCCGCAGTCCCAAAGCCTGGAGAATGCTATAGCAAACCGGAATTTCTTTTTCTGGCGCTTCCGTCAGGGAAACGCGAATGGTATCGCCAATTCCTTCGGCTAACAGGGTACCAATACCCGCTGTAGACTTAATCCGTCCATATTCCCCATCACCGGCTTCTGTAACACCTAGATGCAAGGGATAATCCATTCCCAACTCATCCATGCGCCGTACCATCAACCGATACGCCGCCAGCATCACCGGGACACGGGAGGCTTTTAGGGAAATCACCAGATTGCGGAAGTCGAGGGATTCACAGATTCGGATAAATTCCAACGCTGATTCCACCATCCCTTCCGGGGTATCGCCGTAGGTGAATAGCATCCGTTCAGCTAGGGAACCGTGATTCACCCCAATTCGCATGGCTTTCCCTTGATCCCTTAGGGAAATGACCAGAGGTGCTAAAGTTTCCTTAATCTTTGCCCCAATTTGTTCAAATTCAGCTTGAGTATACTCCGTGCGATCGCTCTTTGGTTTCTCGAACACGTATAACCCTGGATTGATCCGCACTTTATCCACATGCTTGGCGACTTCTAGGGCTATTTTCATCCCATTGTGGTGAACATCCGCCACCAAGGGAACCTCTTGGTACGTCTGAATCAATTTCTGCTTGATTTGGGCGAGGGCTTTGGCATGAGCCATACTGGGAACCGTGACTCGGACTATCTCACAGCCAATTTCATGCAGGCGGCGAATCCCAGCCACTGAACCCTCAAGATCTAAGGTATCTTCATTAATCATCGACTGCACCACCACCGGATGTCCGCCACCAATCGTGACATTCCCGACGGATACCGGGCGGGTTTGGCGACGGTGGATAACGGTATCTAATGCTGGGGGTTTGGGGGCAGTTTGAGGGGTTGGAAGTGTTTGCATAACCTATCGGGATAATTACTGTAGCCAGACTATCTGTTTGTTCTCTATTCTCTCAGAGTGCCACAGTTGGGGCGATTTTGGGTTAAGGCAAGAGAAAGTGCGATCGCGCCTACTCTCCTTAGCTACACTAGACTAACAGCTATCAACGTTCTGGTTATGTCCCTTGCCTAAGATTTAGATGCCAGCCCAGACATGGTAGAAGATGTTATCGTTCCACCCAGCGATTTACCCGATAATGTTTAACTACTCCGGAAAATCAGGAATCACCCACTTAGGGGGTTCCATCAGTTTCTTCCGTCGCGCCTCCTCAGCTATCTCATACATTTTGTCCAATGACGTCTCATTGATAAATGTTGAGGCTTTAGCCGCATACTCCTTGTGGGGACATTTATCACCCAATACACAACCATTGACGCAGGCTTCAGCACAGTTTATGGTAGGTTCCACTTCTCCCCTCCTTATTTACAGCTTCGTCGGACAATTTTAAACGCTATATCTTATTTCTCTATATTTACAAATTTTAATGCATTTAGCCAATTCTGGAGAATATAGTCTTATTGTTTGACAAATAGCCTATATTTTTTTATAATTTTATGCCGCCTATTCTTTGATATAAGACATAAGACGAATCTCTATCTCAACCGCTTCTTTTCCCCTTGATAGCGCAGCCACTCACCCACAAAGGCAATTGCCCCAGATGCGCCAATTAAAATTACACTCAAGGCATTAATATCGGGTTTAACTCCAGTACGAATGCGGCTAAAAATTTCCATCGGTAGCGTTGTCGATCCGGTTCCAGCCGTAAAGCTAGCAATCAGGAAATCGTCCATACTGAGAACAAAGGAAATTAAACACCCCGCAATTATGGCAGGCATCAATTCGGGCAACAACACTTTAAGAAACGCTTGAAACGGGGTTGCGCCTAAATCGAGTGCTGCTTCTTCCAAATACGGATCAAGACTGGAAATACGCGAAGAGACGACAAAGGCAATGTATGCCAAACAGAATACCACATGGGCTGCCACAATTGTCCACAAGCTTAATGGCGTGCCAATCACCGCCAGAAACACCAGAGTCGCCACTGCCATGGCGATATCGGGAATAATCAACGGTAAGTAGGATACCCCACGATATAACCCCTTCCCCATAAATTGATAACGCACCAACCCCACCGCCATCAACGTGCCAATCACGGCGGAAATAACCACAGCCACAAAAGCAACCGTCAAGCTATTTTGCAACGACTTCAGCACCCGTACATCACTAAATAGCTTCTTGTACCACTCCAACGTAAATCCCTGCCAATTGGCACTATAAGCTGACTCATTAAAGCTATAAAATGTCAAGACCAAAATCGGCAGATACATATAAAAAAACATCAGCAAAGAAAATATCCCTTGCCAAGAAAAGCTCGGCTTTAGTTTAGATGATTGCATCTCGACGGGAAGTTCCTCCTGCTGATTGCTTACTGAGTCTGTCATCTAATGCTGCTGGAAAATGGTTAAATAAATCGGGTTAACTGGATACGGTAACGCTCTTTTTTGGTTATGCTAACATCTCCAACTTGCAAGCGCCCTTTACCCCGAATCGCGATTAAGTCACCCGGTTTAACCGAGTAACTGGCTTGGCTAACCTCTTTCCAGTTTACCCGCACATCACCCGCCCCAATCAAATCTGCCATTTTACTACGGGATGTGCCAAATCCGGCTGACGCGATCGCATCTAGGCGCATCGATGCTTCTACTGTCGTCATTTCTTTCTTCTTCGGTTCTCGAATCTTGAGTTGACTCAACTCAATCGGTCGAGTTTTCACCGGAACCGAACGCACTTGAGTGAGCTGCGTCTCCAGAAACGGGACAATGTCTGGAATCACAATCACTTGAGCGCCACGTTCGCCTAAAACAATAATATCGCCAACTTTCTCTCGCACAATCCCTGTTCCCAGAATCGCGCCCAAGAAATCCCGATGGGTGGCTGGATCAAAGAGAAAATTACCCTCAATATCTAACGCCGCTAACTCAACCTGAGACTGATCCAGAGGTAATTCTTCACGGGTGATCCCCAGCCGTTGACGTTCAGCTTGAGGATATCCTCCCCATGGTAAAAGTTGTACCTCCGTCAACCGCGCAAACTGCTGCTGAATTTCCACCAGTACAGGCGGTGAGAGGAAATCGGTTAACACCACTTCCCAAGTTTTGATCGCTTGTTCCGCTTGATCAATCACACGGGCAACAGTATCACGATTTTCGACGCCTTTGAGTAAGTCCTCTCGTGGCAACATGGGAATAATGAATTATGAATTATGCTTAATTTTGTAATTGTATTTCATCCCGGAAAAAATCGCTAGAGTTCTACTATGGCGCACCCTCTGATGTCGCTGTTTTCCCTACGAGTTTTAATCCTAACGGCTACAACCTTGTATCAAGCGATCGCCTGCTGGCGAGAAGATCGTACACCACCACCGGGTCAACGGGTGGATGTGGGCGGTTTCTGCTTGCATTACGTTACAGCAGGAACCGGATATCCAACCGTTGTACTCGATCATAGTTTGGGCGGAGTTGAGGGCTATTTTTTGGTGGATGAATTGGCGCAACTTGCGCGGGTTTGTATTTATGATCGCGCGGGTTTTGGTTGGAGCGATCACAGCCCCCATCCTCGCACCAGTAATCAGATTGTCACCGAACTTGACCAGATGTTGACCCTGGCGGGTTTAGAACCTCCCTATATTTTGGTGGGTAACTCTTTTGGCAGTTACAATATGCGCCTTTACGCCTCTCGTTATCCGGAAAAAGTTGTAGGATTAGTTCTGACTGATGGGTTACATGAATCAGCGATGTTAAAAATGCCCCTAATCCTGCGCGGATTACAATTGTTCTTTGCGTCAGGCTTTATCATGTCAGTTCTGGGAGCAACATTGGGCATCATTCGTCTCCTAAATATAATTGGCGTATTTGAATTAATCAAACCAAAATTACGTCAGTTTTCTCTGGATTCTCGTCAAGCGGTAAAACGCTCTTTCTGTCGCCCCAAACACTGGGTAACGATGACCAGAGAAATCTTGAGTTTAGATACAAGTGGTCGTCAAGTCCGCTGCGCTAGTCATCTTAAGGATTTGCCGATTGTTAGTCTTAAAGCCTCTTCATTTTTCATCCCTTCACTCCTAACTGTTTTGATGCCATTGAAAGCCGCCAATCAGTTACGCGATCGCATCCATGATGAGTTAGCTAAACTCTCGACAAATTGCGTACAAATCCCGGTTGAAAACAGTGGTCATTTTGTCTGGGTGGATCGACCGGATGCGATTATTAAAGCTATAACAATCTTGTTGGAAACTACTGGATAATAGAAAAAATAATCAATGAATGCTAAAAACAGATCAAATGATCAATAAATAGGGGACATGAGCAAAAAGTATTACCCAGATATAGAGTCGGGTAAGCTGATAGTGTATACATTAGATGAGTAAACCTGTATTCTCATAAGAGGGAGTGAATGGCTAGAAGTATTTCTACAGTAGATCTATTTTGTGGTGCTGGAGGACT
This sequence comes from Coleofasciculus sp., assembly GCF_046539235.1. Taxonomy (GTDB): domain Bacteria; phylum Cyanobacteriota; class Cyanobacteriia; order Cyanobacteriales; family Coleofasciculaceae; genus Coleofasciculus. The sequence continues at coordinate 2,003 of NZ_JBKHHI010000220.1, read as the reverse complement.
AACCCATGGGTTTGAGCAAGCAGGTCTTCCAGTTAAAGCTGGATATGATATCGATCCCGCCTGTAAGTTTCCTTATGAACATAATAACAACGCAAAATTCATATTGCAAGATGTAGAAAATGTCAGAGGTTTAGATTTATTCAAGCATTTTTACGGAAGCCATATTAAAGTATTAGCAGGATGCGCTCCTTGTCAGCCATTTTCAAGTTATTCAAGACGTTATCAGTATCGACAGTCAAAGTGGAAGCTACTGCAAGATTTTGCCCGTCTAATTGCAGAATGTCAACCCGATATTATTTCAATGGAAAATGTACTTCAGTTAAAACATCATTCAGTATTTGATGAATTTACTACCTATTTAAAAAAATTCAACTATTGCTTTGAGTGTTATGAAGTTAATTGTCTAAATTATGGGGTTCCCCAATCTCGAAAGCGGTTAGTATTACTGGCTTCAAAATTTGGCGAAATTCACTTAATTCCAAGAACACATAGACCAGAACAATATAAAACTGTACGACAAACTATTGAACACCTTGAACCACTTTATGCTGGTCAGGCTTCTCAAATTGACTGGCTACATAGATGCAGTAAACTTTCTGAACTAAATATGCGTCGTATTCGTGCTTCAAAACCTGGTGGAACTTGGCGAGATTGGCCTCAAAATTTAATTGCAAAATGCCACATAAAAACAAGTGGTAAAACCTATCCTGGAGTGTATGGTAGAATGGAATGGGATAAACCTAGTCCAACTATAACTACACAATGTTTTGGTTTTGGTAATGGTCGGTTTGGTCATCCCGAACAAGATCGAGCTATCTCTCTCAGGGAAGCAGCTTTATTACAAACTTTTCCACCACAATATGAGTTTTTCAACCCTGATAAACCAGTAGCAATAGATATATTAGGTCGATTAATTGGTAATGCTGTACCTGTAAAACTAGGTCAAGTAGTCGCCCTTAGTATACTAAATCATATTGAACAGAATCATTAGTTCCTTGCTCCAAACTTTTCAAGAACATAAGATATTTACTCACTTCTCTAGAGCGTTCATTGAAGTCCTGAAATAAGGCGCTAATCATGATTTACCGAGAAGCTGATCGCGAACATATTCAATACGCTTAATTACTTTAGGTCTGGAGTTGCTGGCATCTGAGGTGGTATATTCCTTGAATTCGGGTGAGTCAAGCCACTTGATTGACTTTGGCTCAAGATTGGGTTTTTCCCTCAATGCAAGTGCAACACCTACAGAAATTGCCTCAAATCGAATTCTGGGAGTTTTTACATGACCTTTGGCTTTACTAAAACCATTGGGAAAATATTTATCAACAAACTCTAACATTTGGTGAAATTCATATCGCATACCATTTTTGTCAATTTTAGCATGGTTATGTTCTTCTAGATATTCGTTCAGAAACTTATTAACTCTTCTTTCAAAATTTTGATAGTTATTTAAGTAGGCAAAAAAACGTAATACAAATTCTTCAGGTTCGCGTTTACGGACAAGTGCTTCTGATATAGGGCATAGTTTCCTAAATTTGTCAGTTTTAGCGAGTTCTTCAATAAGATCAACAAACGGACCAGGAGATATGCCTCTACGCTTCTCCATTTCATTGAGTTGAACGCTACCTGTGTTAATGCGTTCAAACATATCCCGTCTGGTTTCTTCATCAGCTTTCTCAGTCAGCACAATCATGCGAATAGTAGTACGGTTGAAGCGTCTCTGTCTTCCCAGGGGTAAATCGCTGAATTTGAAGTTGTTAAGCTGTTCTAACTTTTCTAAGTCACACAGTTTTAGTTCGTTATTCATAAATCTGTCTAAGGTACGGATACGTTGGGTGCCATCAACAATTTCTAACCTAGCTAAATCCTCCTGATCATCTTCTTGCTTGGGTCGCAAATCAGCAACGAAAATATAGGGTATTGGTAGTCCTAACAAGAGAGATTCAATAAACTTTGACTGCCGAGGTTCTTCCCAAATCATATCTCGTTGATAGTCTGGTATA
>NZ_JBKHHI010000219.1:0-11026 GCF_046539235.1 Coleofasciculus sp. | reverse complement strand
CATGACACTGGGATGAAACTGGCTAGGTGCAACTGTTTTGAGACCATAATAGGGGTAAGTGCTTTCAAGTACAGTTGTAGGTACTGTTGTCAATGTCGAAAACCTCAGAGATTTGAACGTTACCGCTATGGAAATCCAACGGGTTATCTTAAATAACATTGGGCTATTTGAAAACCTAGAAATTCCTTTAGCACCCACCGAGCCAAATCCCAGCAACATCACTGTCTTCGTTGGTAATAACGGCGCGGGTAAAACCTCTGTGCTGAAAGCCTTAGCAACATCCCTTAGTTGGTTTACGGCTCGTTTACGCACAGAAAAAGGTAGTGGTAACCCTATCCCGGAAGATGCCATACTTAACACCGCCAACGCCGCCAGTATTGAAATAGAAATTTGTGATGCTTCTGGAACATCAGACAATCCGAATCAAAACGAGATCCAGCATCACTTCAAGTGGACTTTAGCCAAAAATAGAACAGGACGTAAATCCCGGTACACTAGCAATCTCAACGACTGCACCCGCTTAGCCAATCGTTATCGTGATGCCCTTACCCGTGATCACAAAACTAGCCTGCCCATCATTGCGTTTTATCCTGTCGAGCGCGTCGTACTTGATATTCCCCTAAAAATTAGGACTAAGCATACCTTCTTGCAACTCGATGGTTACGACAAGTCTTTAAGTCAGGGGGTTGACTTTCGCCGCTTTTTTGAGTGGTTTCGGGAACGAGAAGATACCGAAAATGAATCAGGAATGCCTGAAGATTTTCTGAACCAACTGAAACCATTATTGGAAACCAATCCAGACGCATGGCAACGGTTAAACGAACTCAATGCCTCAGCCAAAGATCGGCAATTAACCGCAGTTCGCACCGCCATTCGCCGATTTATGCCCCAGATGGACAACCTGAGAGTCCGTCGTCAACCCCGTCTCTACATGGCGATTGATAAAAACGGTGAAACTCTGAATGTCGCCCAACTTTCACAAGGCGAAAAATCTCTCATGGCTCTGGTTGGTGATATTGCTCGCCGTTTAGCCATGCTGAACCCTGCTCTGGAGAATCCTTTAGCAGGAGATGGTATCGTCTTGATTGATGAAGTCGATTTGCATCTGCATCCCTCTTGGCAACGCAGCCTGTGCGATCGCTTAATCGCAACGTTCCCCAATTGTCAGTTTGTACTGACTACCCATTCACCTCTGGTGATCAGCGACTGTAAAAATGTTTTAGTTTACACCTTAACCAATGGTGAATTGCGACAATTGCCCTCTCAGTATGGACAAGATGCTAATACTGTCTTATTAGATGTCATGGACACCAGCATCCGTAATCAGAAAATTGATGCCGAACTGAACGATCTGCTGGATGCCATACAAGATTCAAAGCTAACCGAGGCTCAACAACGACTCGCCAAATTAACTGAGGAACTACCCGCCAATCATCTGGAATTGATCAAAGCCAAATTACTGATCCGTAAACAAGAATTGCGTCATGCGAACCATTAGTAAAGGGACTGAACCCTCCAGTTTTACAGTTTGGAAACGAGCAAACCCTCACGGACGCTACAACCAGTTAACTGAAGAGATTCGCCGAACTATTCGGCAATATGCTCTAGCAGAACAATTTTACCTTTGCGCCTATTGTTGCCAGCGCCTCCAAGATATTGATGCTTGCCACAATGAGCATATAGAAGCTCAAAAATTGAATCCTAGACGCACACTTGACTTTTCAAATATTGTCGCCAGTTGTAATACCTCTAATCAATGCGGTGATGCCCATAAATCACAACCCCTACCCCTAACTCCCCTGATGACAGAATGTGAAACAGAACTTCGCTTTAAAATTAGTGGTCGGGTAGAAGGGTTAAGCGAGCGGGCAATTGTCACGGTTCAAGTCTTAAACCTGGGAGATTACGAAAAAAATAACCGTGCCTTGATCGAAAAACGCAAGCAATTGTCTAATGCCTTATTATGGACAAACTACATAGACCCCGATGAAGGCTTAGAGGATGAAGAACTGTTAGAGATGTTAATCGGTGACCTATCACAACCCCAACAGGGTCAGATGGAACCTTTTACTCCAGTGGTAATTAATATCTTGCGAAGTTGGCTTCAATCTTGAAAATAACTCTTTAAATGGTTATGATTTAGCCTATACTTGGCAGTTCCAGTTGATGTTTACCAAACGTTTTTTCAATACGAATTTACTCAAACTGCACCTGAAAAGGTATCAGGTCTTGATAATTGTGTATGATCCAGTTAATGAGGTGATAGTGGAATGGACAAGGTAGCTCAATATCGGGAGTACGTTCAAACGTTACTGAGCCAGTACGCCAAGGATGATGTTTCGGATGATGAGGTCGAAGTGCAACTGATCTTGGACACAGAGCGGGATCATTACCAATGGATGAATGTGGGATGGCAACAGCTTAACCGAGTGTATCGTTGTATTGTCCATTTTGATATCAAAGACGGAAAAATTTGGCTTCAGCAGAATCTGACCGACCAGAATCCTGCTGAGGATTTGGTTGAAATGGGGGTTCCCAGAGAAGATATTGTGTTGGGTTTACAGCCTGCTTACAAACGGCAATACACAGACTATGGTGCTGCTTGAATAATGCCCATGCACCCAATATGCGATCGCCCGATCTTGTCGGTCAGGTTGCGGGATGAAACCAGACAAGGATACTTGAATTTTGTCCATCTACTTAATACCAAATTAAAGTCAAAAAGGTAATCTGTTATTGTGTCTTTTGAATCCTACAAAAATCTTGGGGAAGTCCTCAAAGAGTATGAGATTACTTCCTCAGAAACAAACTATATTATCGAAAGCAAAATTGATATTCGAGAATCATTTAGAGAAGATTTAGAATTTTGCCTGAAAGAATTAACCTTTGAGGAGTCAGAATATGCGATTTGTGAAACGATTATTTTTCCAGTCCTCAAAGAGCTTTATCGGCTTTATCGAGATAAGTTTACTTTGTGGAGCCACAAGTCACTAATTTATAATGAAAAATTATCCGGTGTACCTGACTATATCATAGCCAAGCGATCGCCTCTAGGAAAAGAAATATTTGAGCAGCCGTTTTTTGTCGCTGTTGAAGCTAAACGAGATGATTTTACTAAAGGATGGGGTCAATGTTTAGCTGAAATGGTGGCGATTCAGAAGATGAATGACCAATCTGAACAGCAGACGATATACGGAATCGTATCGAATGGTCAGCTTTGGCAGTTTGGCAAACTCCAAAACAATCGTTTTACCAAGAATTTTGCAGCCTATACAATATATAATCTCGAACAACTTTTTGCAGCACTGAATTATGTGTTTAGGCAATGCGAACTGGAATTAGAGGCAATAACATCTGGGTGTAGGGACAATTCATGAATTGCCTCAGAAAAGATTCTGGGTGAGCGATCGCCCGATCTTGTCGGTTGGGTTGCGGGATGAAACCCGACACTCATCACTGCTTCTCCACCTCAACCAAGAGTGCGATCGCCTAATCGCGTCATGGTGGGTTTCACGTTACCTACTGATTCACAAGCAAGGACGTGACAGGCTCAACCCAACTTACAGCGAGGGGCGATCGCACTAGCGATCGCCATTGCTCAATTCTGCACCTTATTATGGAAGCACTGCGACAAGCGCTACTGGAATTGGGAGGAAATATGACTTTTTAGTAAGCCCCCCAAGTTTTCTAGATTGCTCTAACCATCGTGCCAGTTCTTGACCTGCATCTTTTGCAGATTCAAGGACATTCACCGTCAATGATTGTGAATTTGGTCTGAGTGCATCTTCCTCTAACAAGGAAATCATCTGGTAAACCTCCTTAGCTGATGCACCTTGAGGATTAATGGGTTGGGACAAGTCACAACTGAAGGCATAAACTGTTAGGTAAGAATCAGTGCTGGCTGACGCATGATTTTCTACTTCACGAAGCGGGTGAGTGACAAATAGGAGATAGCGAGCATCTCGCAGGCTAGAAAATTTTGGGTAAAGCCGATTTGCCGAAATTGTTGTGAAATCTGCCCTACCTTGTCGAGCTAGAGAACATGCAAGACGACCGATTGGATCAGATTTATGAAGTGGTCGATGTTTTATGACACCCTCCCATTCTTTCTGGTGCCAAGGATAAAGACCAGCAAGCAGAATATTATCCTTTTCCCTGCCAAATACTTTGAATTCTGGATCAAATGTGAATTTCCTGTCTTGAATGACAGCAATCTTAGCCTGAGCAGGTTCCATCACTGTACCTTCATTCCGGAATACAGGACGGCTCCACTCTTTCGTACTAAACGTCAGTTCATGTTTCTGATCGATCATAGATAATCCTAGTTCCATCCATGTCTCAAGCCGTTTCGCTAGTTCTTCGCGGCTAATAACCCATTGCTGACTGAGTTGGGTTTGAAGTTCACCTAACTTCACTTCCATATTTTTTTGGTCGGCTTCAGCTTGCTTAAGGATGTTATCAATCAGTGAAAATTCCTCCTTTTCAATATCCTGAAAAATTTGCTCTTCTTGTTCAATACTAAGAGAACCCAAAATTTTGAGACGCATTCTTTCATCCGTAATTCCAAGCTGAGTGAAGCGATCAACCAGTGCTTGTTCCCTCCTTTGTTCATGGGTTCCAGCGATGATCAAGTAGTAGGCAATGACATCTGAGATTTGTCCTAGTCGAGCAACACGACCATTTCGTTAAGCCTTTGAGAAATCCCTTTAATAAGCTTGCGAAGATTATCAGTACTTTTTGAGAGGTCTCGCTTATATTCTTCTTGATTTTTCCATTCTTGATGCTTAACACACCAGCGGAATAGCCACATAGCACCAGCGATTGTGCTACTAGTTAATCTTATCTCAAGTTGCCGAATCGCAAATCCTCCAAAACTTTCACCATTAATATTACAAATTTGCTTAACTTTTTCTCGGATATCTTTGATTAGTTGTAAATACTCTTCGCTTGCTTGGAGAGGCGGACGCTTAATATTTAGTTTTGGAAATAAGCGTTTATCAGACCAGCTACGGACATCATCCTGTTGCCGCCAAATGACTGCCGTAGATGAGTCATCAGAACCTAAAACTTGAACGAGTTCTACGTCAGTTAACTCAGATGAGTATGCATTCTTAATCTCTGAAGTCTGATGTGTAAGAAGACGCAACAGGTTGATAAATTGAGGTCTAGAGCGAAATGGAGTAGCACTCATAAAGATTACTAGCTTTGGAGGGGCGGAATCCTGCCAAAACTCTCCAGTAATCATTTGGTAAGCAGCCTCGTAAGCTCTTGTTGTTGCTTTTAGCCCAATACGCTGTGGACTGGTCAGATCATCTTCGCTGGCACAATGATGTGCTTCGTCAATAATCAAAATTTCGGGGCTAACTCCCGTAGGCAAATTCTTCTTGTGTGCTTTTTTCACGTAACGTCTTGCGGCATCCATACTAGCAATATGAATTCCATCAGTACGGTTGCCGTATTCAACAAAAGATTTCTCAACCTGAACAATGCTTTCACCATCTACACCAGGGATAACTGATTGAAGCTTTAGCCTGACATCATCTAGAAGTCCACCCTTTGTCAGGTAAAGACAGCGAAGCGGCTTGGAATAACCCTGTGCAATGAGCAAATCTCTTAGTACTAAACCAACTTCAATTGTTTTTCCAAGCCCAACCTCATCAGCAATAAGAAGGCGTTGAACTTGTGTATGATGAGACTTCATGTACTGTTGCAGTGCCAACTGATGAGGGAAAGGATCTTTGTCACTGGCGGTGATTCGACCTGAAAAGATGTTGGCAAGTAGTTCCAGCGCACCAAGTCGCATAGCGGTGTTAGCTTGAAATGCTGGATTTAAATCTTTTTCCCCAAGCACACTCCCTCCAGGAAGATATGCCTTCTCTGGCTTTAACATCTCTTCGATATTAAAATCGCTAGACAATTTCTCCCAATCACGAAAGCTACTAAACGGAATTCCCCGACGCTGTGTTAATTCATTTGGGTTCGCAGGAGTGCCGATGGTAAAGGCATAGTGAGAGTAAGCAGGCGCATTTGGGTTATCCGGGTCTGCAAGAACTAAATCCGAGTGATACCCATTCACAGAAGGAATCTCGAACAAGTAGTAGGACATATATACTCCTTATTTATCGAACAATCTAGATTAGGCTGTCCTGTATAGGTATACCTAATCTAGCCCACCTATCTTTAAACCTCAATAGAGGCTATCAAATTTGTTTAGCTGCGGTAGATCCAGCAGGCTTAATAGCAGAGGAGGAAGCAATATCGTTACCGGTGATAGACTTGAAGCAAGACACCAATTGCGATGGTGAGGTCATGTCATGCATTTAAATTTGGGAATGGGTAGCGAGCAAGATGCAAAGCCTGCGGCATGGCTTCGCTAAAGCCTGCGGCATGGCTTCGCTAAACGCACTACACGGCTTTCGCCATTATTGACATGAAGGTTTAAATGCCGAACAGCTTACCCCATTATTTCTTAGAAAAAGTCTCTTCGTCTATCGTTCAAGTTGGTTAGTCTCCGCTCAACCGGAACCTTAGATTGCTGAATTCTTGGTTGAATTCTAGCCGAAAGTTTATCAATATTCTGGGGCAAAGCAATCAGAGGTTTGATTCGTCGTATGTATCACATACTCGATTTGGTAGACTTGAGGCATTAATTGGACTCAGTTGACCTATGACCATTGCAGTCGAGCAAGCAATTCAACAGAAGCCACTTAGCTTTGACGAGTTTCTCGCTCGTCATGGTAGCGATAACCGCTACGAACTGATCGATGGAGAGGTGTTCGATTTGGAACCAACAGGTTTACATGAAGAAGTTGTAGCCTTCATTAGCGCCAAGCTCTGTGTCCAAATTGACGTAATAGGCTTACCTTGGTTTGTCTTCCAGCGGGGACTATTGCGCCCTTCTAATGTTGGTATGACAGCATTTCGACCTGACGTTGCAGTTGTTGATCGAGATGAACTCGTCAAAGAACCGCTTTGGTCTGAGCAATCAATCCTAACGCTAGGCAGTTCGATTAAATTTGTGGCAGAAGTAGTTAGTAGCAACTGGCAAAATGATTATGCCCGTAAGGTCGAAGACTACGCAGTTTTGGGCATTTCCGAATATTGGATAGCAGACTATGCCGGATTAGGTGGTACTCGACATATTGGAAAACCTAAACAACCCACTCTCTCTGTCTGTAGGTTAGTGGATGGGGAGTATGAAATTCAGCAGTTTCGGGGCAATCAGACTATTGTCTCTCCAACCTTCCCCGATTTAAAACTAACGGCTGCACAGGTGTTGAAGGCTGGCAGGTAATATCAAATCCGGTTAAACAACCTCACTAAAAATGGCTGAAACCGAGTCTTATAACAAGTTGCAGTCTAATGTAGAATTTGTCATGCTGAGCGAAGTCCTGAGCGAAGCGAAGGAACAGTAGCGAAGCATCTGTCCAGATTCTGACGCTCGTTCCGACGCTCGTTCCTCGCTATCGCTGCGCGTCACGCTATCGCTGCGCGTCACGCTACCGCTTCGCTAACGCTATAGCTGCGCTTCACGCTTCGCTCTCCAATGACATGATAGAACGCAACTCGGTATTAAACCTGGGAGATAACGTCAATAGAGCCTGACTCATAGAACTGCGATCTCAGGGCAAACAACTATCTAACTACCGCCATACCAGACAGCAATTTCATCTTTCAATAATTTCTGCACTAATCTCAATTATCTTAGGCTTTGCAGGAACCGTGTCAGCATTTTGGTTCAGATTACCCAATGGTAGCAGCCCCTTCAAGGTAGTCAATTGATGCAGCAGCAGATGTACAAATTCCCTCGCACCCCTCATATCCAAGGTTCACGGCTCCAACCGGGGGATGAAGATTTGGATAACGTGCCTTTCAGCTCGATCGCCTCTCAATATGTGGTAGTCGAAGAAAAAGTAGATGGAGCCAATGCTGCCATCAGTTTTACTCCTGATGGGCAGATGCTATTGCAAAGCCGGGGACATTATTTAACTGGAGGAGAGCGAGAAAAGCACTTTAACTTGTTCAAACAATGGGCGTACAGTCATACTGGAACGTTTTGGCAGGTGCTAGGTACTCGCTACATCCTCTATGGCGAATGGCTCTATGCCAAACACACCGTCTTTTACGACGCCTTACCCCATTATTTCTTAGAATTTGATGTGCTAGACGTTGAACAGCAGCAGTTTCTCAGTACCCAACGTCGCCAGGAGTTACTCGCCGGATTACCCCTGGTTTCCGTACCCGTCTTGTTTTCCGGTGTATTAACATCCTACAAGCAGCTAATGGGATTGCTGGGTCACTCGAATTTCATTGAGTCAGGACATTTAGAACGCTTCCGCCAAGCCTGTGAGGAACAGGGATTGGATGTGGAGCGAAGTCTCAAACAAACTGACCCCAGTCCCCTGATGGAAGGGTTGTATCTCAAAGTCGAAGAGGGAGCGGTTGTAACGGCTCGTTACAAATACGTCCGTCCTAGCTTTTCAACCACCATCCTGCAATCGGATAGCCATTGGCTCAACCGCCCTATCGTCCCCAATCTCCTACGTTCCGGTGTCGATTTGTTTCAGTTTTGACAACTCTCGCCGTCAAGTCTACGACTATGACGGGAGATTCTTGAGCTAATCACTGCCATGAAAGAGGTTGCCCTCTACTTAGGTCTTACACGATTATGTCTAGTCCGAACTTACTAGAATATCACTTGTTATCTAGGCGTCCTTTTTATGGACTACTCTCCAAGGGTTTTCACTATTTCAGTGAGGTTTCGACATGCCCTGCCGTACCTGCCTTGCGGCTAATCTTTTCTCAGTTTCATTCAGCCTTGTTAAAGAGATGGTGCGCTATGTTAATTCGAGGTTTTCGCTACCCTCTAGTCCATTATTTTCAGCTCTGGGGTGTAGCATTGTTTCAGCTAAAGGTTCACCGGGCTGCGGCATTTCATCCTGGGACAATTACTATTTTATCATCATTTACTGTCAATTGTTGCTACTACTGTCAATTGTTGCTACGCTTTTTGGGTTGGCAAAAATTCATCTCCCGCTAAATCAGAGATTATAACGGGAGTCCTCTTTTTGCATTTCTAGATAGCGCGTAGCGCTAGGGAACAGGCAATAGGCAACGGGCAACAGTAAGCTGTGATTGGGTTTCCGGCTAAAGATGTGTCCTAAGCTTAAGACGAATGCCACTGACTTTAGAGTTTGTAGTAAGCGCTAAAGCGCTTCTGGCACTAAAGTGCCTACTACGAACCCAGCTTAAGTCAGCGACATTCACCTTAAGGTTGGTGGGCAATGCCCACCCTACGGTATATCAAAGGTTTTGGTGATTCCCTAATGCAAATTTTCAGTGCTATTCACCTTAAGATGTAGTGTTATAAGCTGTTCGGCATTTAAACCATAATGTCAAGAATTGCGAGATCCTTATAGTGCGTTTAGCGAAGCCATGCCGCAGGCTTTAGCGAAGCCATGCCGCAGGCTTTGCATCTTGCTCGCTACTAATACCCAATTTAAATGCATTACAGCTTATGACTTCTTCTATTTCTCAATCCTTATGCTGGTCATTTCCCTGGTGTCCCACGCCTCCAGACTGGACGCTAGATTGGGCATCGCTTCAGGCTGAGTTTGACTGGCTTCAATCCCTTCAGGATTGTCCCCAAGACCCCCGCTACCATGCAGAAGGGGATGTTCTCACCCATACTCGCTTGGTTTGTGAGGCTTTAATTGCATTACCCACTTGGCGGGAGTTACCACCCATCGAGCGATCGCTTCTATTTGCGGCTGCCTTACTCCATGATGTGGCAAAACCTGCGGCTACTGAAATTGAAGCCGATGGCAGGATCACATCCAAAGGTCATGTCCGCCAAGGGGCAAAGATGGCGCGGCAAATCCTCTGGTCGCTTAACGTACCCTTTCATCAACGGGAGGCGATTGTCTCGCTGGTGCAGTATGGTAGTCTTCCCCTCTGGTTTTGGGACAAACCCAACCCGCAACGTGCTGTGATTAAAGCCAGTCAAGTGATTCGCTGCGACTTGCTGGCACTCTTGGCAGAAGCAGATGTTCGGGGTCGCGAGTGTGACGATCAGCTAGAGCTGCTGGAGCGCGTTCAGTTCTTTCGGGAATTTTGTCAAGAGAATAATTGCTTAGTTTATCCCCGATCTTTCCCCTCAGATCATAGTCGATTTGTCTATTTCCAAAAAGACGATCGCGATCCCAACTATGCTGCTTTTGATGACACTCGATTCGAGGTGATCTTGATGTCAGGATTACCGGGTGCTGGTAAAGACTCTTGGATTCAGGAGAACCTTTCAGATTGGACAGTCATCTCCCTGGATGAACTGCGACAAGCGATGAACATCTCTCCCAAAGATGACCAAACTGCTGTAGCGGAGCGAGCAAGAGCGATCGCGAAAGACTACATGAGAGCCGAAAAATCCTTTGTTTGGAATGCGACCAATCTCTCTCGCCAACTGCGTTCGTCCCTCATTAATCTATTTTCTGCGTACCATGCACGGATTCGCATTGTCTACCTGGAAGCCTTTTGGGAAGAATTGCTGCGGCGCAATCGTTCTCGCGCTGCCAAAGTGCCGGAAGCGGTGATTCAGCGAATGCGCGATCGCTTAGAGGTTCCAGATATTACTGAAGCCCATCGGGTAGATTGGATTGTGGAGAGTTGAATGCATAAGCGGTTCGGCATTTCAACCATAATGTCAAGAATTGCAAAATCCTTGCCGTAGTAGTGTGAGCATCTTGCTCACTACATTGAGCTACATTGAGCATCTTGCTCACTACATTGAGCATCTTGCTCACTACAGTGAGCATCTTGCTCGCTACCCATTCCCTGCTATATATACAGCAGTTTGCTCTGCTATGCGGTACATTGTCGATCCCCCTCGCATCCCATAAGCAAAAAAAGCGAAGCATCCGCTGGCTTCCCCATGCAAAAAAAGCGAAGCATCCTCTGGCTTCCCCCGTGCAACAGAAGCGAAGCATCCTTTGGTCTCCCCCGTGCAAAAAACGCGAAGCAACATCTGGCT
>NZ_JBKHHI010000218.1:0-11038 GCF_046539235.1 Coleofasciculus sp. | reverse complement strand
GCGTCGCCGGGGCGAAGCATTCTACTTCAGAATGAGTTTAGGTTACTTTTATTGTGGCATTGTTGTTGAGGTTGGTGATCCCCAACTCACGTTATGCTAACGCTTTTGGATACAGACCAGTCAGTTGGGTTAGCAAAAACACCGGAAGCCCCAAGCCGTCCTGGAAGGCGGCGCTGGGATGGATAGGTTGGATAATTTGAGGACTTTGAGTCCTCAAATTATCCAAATTACTGAACAACTTCACACATTCCTCCTCTTTTCCGAATAGGCTTTACAGCAGAAGGTTTAACTACTTTGTTTTTCACTCCAGGGTAGTTTTTGAGTTTTACACCAGCGCCTAGATTCTGCATCCCAATCACTTTGTAGATAGTTCCTTCAAACAGAACTAAGTCGTGTTGTTTATAGGGATATCGCTTCTTCTTAATAGAGCGGCGTCCAGCACTTACCTCGTGAGCGCGGTGCTGCCTCAAGTTCTCGCCGTTAAGATTGATGTTCCTTGTCCTACGACCAGAAGAGAGTTCTGAACCCGAGCGGATTTTTCCATCTCTGAGGTCACGATACTTGGCATCGTAGAATTGCTCTAGCGACCGCTTGTTACGACGGATCTGTTCGAGCATCAAAGGTCTAGTTACGCGAGATTGAGTTCTACCGCCAGCAATGACAAAAGCATCATTGTGGTGGGATTTTTCTATTTCTAGTTCCCGGCGCTTACCCTTGGTGATATAGCCGAAAGTTGAGTTGTGTTGACCTTCTTGTGTTAAGCGCCACCTCACCATTGTCATAAAGGTTTCACCCTTAAACGACTTGAGCTTTGGCTCCCATCCGAACAGGAACCCTTTCTTCTGATGGTTCTTTGAGGTATGACACTTAGTACACAGAGTTACCAGATTAGCTGGTCTGTCTGTGCGGTCAGGGGGATTCTTCCAGAAGCCTAAATGATGAACTTGCAGTATAGGACTATCTGCTTTGTTCTTACAGTTTGGATTCTGGCACTTGTGTCTATCCCGGTGCAGGATATATTCCCGCAGGTTGTCGAAACCGTATTTTTCTCCGTACTGGTATTGCTCTGCCTCAATAGTGGGATTGTTAATTTTCTGGATATCATAAGCTGCTACTTCGATAGTCACAGCAATGACTGGAAGAATACGGCGGATTTTATCAATAAGGCGGTGATGAGTATCTAGTTTGTGCTGGATACTGGGTGCTAACCATCCTTTATTGACTCTTCGGTTGGAAAAGCTCGGCTTTCGGTATCTAAGTCGATTTCGACGAGTACGACGATACTTCCGCTTTTCGGTAATCCTTTCAGACATTCCCTTGAGCATTTTAAGTTCGCCACCTATTACCTCCTCTTTCTCATTGACGGCACTGAATCCAATGTTCTCGTACCCTGCATCAATACCCAACTTTACAGGCTGAGTGTAACCACTCGAACCGTAGACTAGCTGGATAGTGAATGGGTCACGTCCAACAATCTTGGCTTTACCGCTTTTGAGCAAGAGTCTTGCTTTTCTGGGAGTTGTGGGCATCAAGGGACGCCCGTGTCTGTTGATAACGTAGACTTTCATTTTTACCTAGAGTCGAGGTTTTCACCCTTCGACTTCGCTCAGGGTGTGGTTTCCTTCGCCAATGTTCACGCGAGGTTTTGATGTTTCCATACTTTCCCTACCCAACAGGAATGTTTAATGAAAAACCGCAGAGCGTGGAGCTAGGAAACGGATAGTCAACACCTCGACTTCGCTCGGTGTTGACCCTGAGCGAAGTCGAAGGGTCAATCCTGCACCCCACGATGCCTATATATTCTCGATAAACGGAGTAGCTCTTACTATTAACGAACTACTAAGGTCCAACAACAGGGCTTAAGAATCCTTATATAGCCCACGCTGTACCGCTTTTATCGGTCAGCGCTGGGTTGTTGACGAGGAGGACTGTGTAGCGCTTTATACAGTAGAGGGGTCTATTAGTACATCTTTAACCTTACCATAAGGCTGGATACAATCAGAATTCTATATTTAATTGTCCTATGTTTTTATTTCTCTCCAAGTTACTCCCCTTATTTGTGTATCCATTAGGACTTGCTTGCGTACTCATGGTTGTGGCGTTAGTCTTGTCCTGGAAACGCCCCCGCTTGGTTCCTATCCCTATCGCCTTAGGATTGATCATCTTGTTAGTCGCCAGTAACGGTTGGGTTGCCAATAGCATGGTTCAATCCCTAGAGTGGCAGCATATTCCACCCACAGAGTTACCCCAAGCGGAGGCGATCGTGATTTTGGGTGGGGCGACGCGATCCGCTTTTCCGCCGCGCCCTGCACCGGATTTAAATGAAGCAGGCGATCGCGTTTTATATGGGGCGCAGCTTTATCAGCAAGGGAAAGCCCCTGTGATTATTGCCTCTGGGGGGCGGATTGAGTGGCGGGGTGGGGGTTCTCCAGAATCAGCAGATATGGCTGCAATCTTAGAAATGATTGGCGTTCCTCCCTCAGCAATTTTACAAGATCCGGCGTCTCTGAACACCTACCAAAATGCCGTCAATGTGCGGCAAATCTTACAGCAGGAAGGGATAAAAAAGGTATTATTAGTTACCTCTGCCATGCATATGCCTCGCGCCCTACGGATTTTTCTGCGTCAGGGGATTGATGTGATTCCAGCACCGACTGATTTTTTGGTCACTCAACAAGAACTGAATGAACCGAATAGTAGTCTAGGGGCTATTTTATTGAATGGTGTGCCAGATACTCAAAATTTAGATATGACGACCCGGGCGATTAAGGAATATATTGGTACAGCCGTTTATTGGCTACGAGGATGGCTATAGGTCAAAGGATTCAAGAAGGCAGAGAGTAAGTAGGTGGGGACAATTAAAGTTAACGGTGGGGAACTCGCTTTCGCGAGAAGCAAGCTACGTCATTCGTCATTGGTCATTCGTCATTTGTAAGGGTTTGAGGCTTGTTAACATAACTTAATATGGTTGAGTTTATTTCCACCAACCTACTTAGAGGGGCGGAGGGCAGAATGCAGAAGAGAAGGAGGAAGATTATAATAGCGAAATATTTGTAGTGCGTTTAGCGAAGCCATGCCGCAGGCTTTGCATCTTGCTCGCTACTATAGCTTATCGGTGAGAAGCTTACCTGAGTGCCTAAACCCGCCCCTACAATATGACTTATTATTTATTTATTAATTAAAGGTAACGTCACTGTAAACGTTGTACCAAAACCAACCTCACTTTTTACTGTTATCTCACCCCCATGTAAATCAACACATTTTTTAACAATTGATAATCCTAACCCGGTTCCGGCAATCGTTCCCACATTCCCGGCACGACTAAAGGATTCAAATAATTTCGCTTGATCGGCTTGGGGAATGCCAATTCCTTTATCCTGCACCTGAAACACAACCTGGTTTTCTTCACAGCTCAAAGTCAGCGTAATTTTACCCCCCTGCGGTGAATACTTAATCGCATTGGAGAGCAAATTAGTAATCATTTGTCGCAGTAATTTAGGGTCTAAATTAGCGCATTCACAACTCCCGTGATGCGTAAAAAATAACTGATGTTTCTCATCTACAGTAATTTGTAATCCTTCAACGATTTCCTCAAAAAAGCGAACTAAGTAGATCGGTTCTGGGTTAAACTCGACTTTTTCAAGTTCTGCCTTGTTAATAAACAGCACATCTTCCACTAAAGCGGTTAGATGTTTAACGGATATCTGAATCCGCTGGAAATGTTTACGCTGTTTCTCTGCATCTAATTTGTGGAGATACCGTTCCAGAATTTCGGCAGATGAGTTAATTGTTGTCAAAGGCGTGCGGTATTCATGGGAAACGGTAGATATAATCCGGGATTTGAAATGGCTGAGTTCTTGTTCTTGAGCCAGTGCTAGACGCAACTGAGATTCTAAGGTTCGTAATTGATCATTGGCGTGTTGGAGTTCGCTTGTCCGTTCAGCGACGCGATGTTCGAGTTGTTCATTTGCCTGTTGTAATTGTTTCTCTTTTTGATTGAGTAATTGAATTATTTTAGAGCGCTCAATGGCATAGCGAATAGAACGCACTAATAAATTACTGTCAAAATCTCCCTTAACTAAATAATCTTGCGCTCCTTTTTTGACGGCAATTGTGGCGAGTGATTCATCCTCTAATCCACTGAGAATAACAATGGGAATCGTAGCAAACTGATTGTACACCTGCTCAACGGTTTCTAAGCCGA
Source organism: Coleofasciculus sp. (assembly GCF_046539235.1). GTDB lineage: Bacteria > Cyanobacteriota > Cyanobacteriia > Cyanobacteriales > Coleofasciculaceae > Coleofasciculus. The sequence goes on along the minus strand of NZ_JBKHHI010000218.1, from coordinate 6,834 downwards.
AACTGTCTGGTAATGACAAATCCAGTAAGATGACATCATAAGCATCTTGATCCCTCGGCTGTAGTACCTCTTGCAAACAGCGATGGTGAGTAATTTGAAACTGGGTTGATTTTACCAATTCGAGGAACTCAATAATTAAATCAGCATCACCGAGGTCATCTTCAATGAGTAAGACTCGGATAGGAGAGGTGTACATGGTAATTATTTGGGTGGAAGTTTGACAACGGTAAACCAGAAGTTTTCTATGGATTCGACAATTTTGATAAAATCCTGCATACCCAGAGGTTTTGATACATAGCAGTTAGCACCCAAGTTATAGGACTTAAGAATATCCTCCTCAGCGTCAGACGTGGTTAAAACCACCACAGGGATGCGTTTAAAGTAGTTGTCACCTTTAATATCCTGGAGTACCTCACGCCCATCTCGACGAGGTAAGTTGAGATCCAGTAAAATTAAGTCGGGCGAGATAGCTTGATTGTACTTCCCTTCTTGTCGTAAGTAAGCCAGCGCCTCAACTCCATCCCTGACACTATTGAGATTAATCTGTAATTTGACATCTTCTAAGGCTTCTTCAATTAAATCAATGTCCCCCGGATCATCTTCAACTAGGAGAATTTCAATCGCTTTAGTTGCTGGGTTCATTAAGCAGGTCATGACATACGGTGTTTGTGTGTAATTCTCGCACTATTCCCATTTATGACATAATTCCCCAAATCTTGGGAAAACTAACGTTGTTTGTCTTATGTTGATTGTTCATGGTTCATTGTTCATGGTTCATTGTTGATTGTTCATGGTTCATTGGGAATCATCTCCCCCATCTCCCCTACAGGGCGGGTAGTGTAAAGTAAAAGGTGCTACCTTGTCCTAACTCTGATTCTACCCAGATTTGTCCGCCGTGACGTTCGACTATTTTTTTGCAGATGGCGAGTCCAATCCCTGTCCCTGGATACTCTTCCGGGTAATGTAGGCGCTGGAAAATGACAAAGATGCGATCGCGATACTGTTTCTCTATTCCGATACCATTATCCTGAACCGCAATCTGCCAAAATTGACCCTCTCGTGTCGCGGTGATATGGATGCGAGGCGACTGTTGGGTACAGAATTTAATCCCATTGGTAATCAGGTTTTGCAGCAGTTGCGCCATTTGTGTGGGATTGGCGTTCACTGTTGGTAAGGAGTCGGCGGTAATCATCGCCTTATTTTCTTTAATCAGAGAATTTAAATCCGTTAGGGTTGTATTGAGAATTCGTCCCAAATCCGTGGGTTCTGGAATCAGTTCCGGTTTACTCACCCGTGAATAGGTTAACAAGTCACTAATTAGGGTTTGCATTCTCTGTGTCGCGTCGGTAATATAGGCGATATATTTATCAGCGCGTTTGTCAAGTTGACCCTGGTAGCGTTTCACCAACAAATCACTGTAACTCCTAATTTTTCGCAGGGGTTCTCGTAAATCATGGGAGGCGACATAAGCAAACTGTTCTAACTCTTGATTAGAACGGGATAAATCTGCGATCGCGGCTTTGAGTTCTTGTCTGGCTTGTTTGCGTTCGGTAATATCTCGACATAAGGCTAATATCCGAAAACCGTCCTCTGTGTCGATAACTCTGGCATTAACTTCAATCGGAATAATTGTACCATTGGCATGACAATAATCAGTCTCTAAATTTTGCACGGATCGTTCCACTAACACCTTTTGTATTTCCGCCGCATTCCGTTCTAAATCATAAGGCGCTATCCAATCTAGAACGCTTTTACCCAGAATATCTGATAGGCTACTATGTCCCGTGACGCGACTATATTCCTGATTCGCATCCAGCACTCTACCCTGTTGATCCAGTACCACATAACCAGTCTGGGTGGTATCAATTAACGCCCGATATTTCGCTTCACTTTGCTGTAAGGCTTCTTCGGCGCGTTTGCGATCCGTGATATCACTAATTGAACCCGCCATTCGCGTCGGTTTCCCTGTTTCATCCCAAATTGCTTGCGCCCTCGAAGAAATCCAGCAATAGTCCCCAGATTTTTTCCTTATGCGATATTCTATGGCATAAGGAACGTGATTCTCTAAGTGATTTTGCATCGCCGCCAAGACGCGATCGCGATCGTCTGGGTGGACTCGGGATTCCCAGAAATTATAATCATTTTTGACCTCTTGTTCGTCATAGCCTAAAATCTGTTTAAATCGGGGTGAGTAATAAACCTCCTGCGTCAAAACATTCCAATCCCATAATCCATCGCCTGACCCCCGAACCGCTAAAATAAATCGCTCTTCAGTTTCTCGCAATGATGTTTCTATCTTCTCTCGCTGAATAATTTGAGCAGCTAATTCATCGTTCATATGCTTCATTTTGGCGGGACTGGGTAAGGTTAAGGCTTGCGGGAGCATCGGTATGATTACCCAAGCTGTGTAGATAGAAATAAGGGCGGTTATGGCTTTAATAAATCCCGATATCCAATAGATAGGATACCAAAGGGTCACAATTCCCATTAAATGAGTCGTACCACAGCTAATAATAAAAGCGCTAAATAACCAGAATACTCCTTTAAAGGGTACATCTTGGCGCTTGTGAATAAAGTACAGCAGCGTAATCGGAATAGAATAGTAGGCTAAGGTAATTAAACCATCAGCAATAACATGCAATCCAACTAAATTCGTTTGCCAGAGATAGCAATGTCCGTGAGGAATATACATAATGGTCATTTGTCATTTGTCATTTGTCATTTGTTATTCGTCATTTGTCCTTCGTTTTCTCCCCCATCTTCCCCATTTCCCTCATCTCCCTCATCTCCCCTACACAACAGGTAGAGTAAAGTAAAATGTACTTCCCTGACCTAATTCAGACTCGACCCAAATTTTTCCACCGTGACGTTCCACTATTTTTTGACAAATAGCTAACCCAATCCCTGTCCCTGGATACTCTTCTCGGTAATGTAAACGTTGAAAAATGGCGAAAATGCGCTCCTTATAGTTCGGATCAATGCCAATTCCATTATCTTTGATGGAAATCTGCCAAAAATTATCCTGATAGTCAGCATTAATATTAATTTGTGGCGGCTGTTCGCGGCGAAATTTAATCGCGTTAGCAATTAAATTCTGCAAGACTTGCCCAATTTGTAAGGGATTGGCTTGTACAATGGGAAGGGGTGGGGCATTTATAATTGCCTGATTTTCTTCAATCATCGGACTTAAATCCGTTAAAGTCTGCTGTAGAATTTGACCTAAATCAGTTGGTTCTAAAACCAGTTCATTGCGGCTGACTCGTGAATAGGTCAATAAATCCGTAATTAACGCCTGCATTCGGATAACACTATCAGTAATATAGCTGATATATTTATCTGCCCGCTCATCTAACTGACCCTGATAGCGCTTCACCAATAAATCACTATAACTCCTAATTTTCCGTAAGGGTTCTCGCAAATCGTGGGAGGCGACATAGGCAAATTGTTCTAATTCTTGGTTAGAAAGCTGAAGCTGTTGATTCAGTTGCTGGAGTTGTTCCTCACCGTGCTTACGTTCTGTCTGATCCTGCACCAGAGACAGAATAGAAACGACAGCGTTTGATTCATCAAACAAAACCGAGTTATACCACTGGCAATATAACATGTTGCCATCCTTATTTAGATTACGGTTCTCAACAATCTCAGGTAGCGATTCTGGATTCAACAGTTGTAAGGCTTTTTGATGGACAAATTCCAGGTCATCTGGATAAACAAACTGCCAATCATTCAACCGTTTGCCCAGAATCTCCTCCGCCTTCCAGCCAAACATAAGCTCGGCTTGTTTTGACCAAAGCTGAACTCGAAACTGACTATCCCACTCTATCACTCCCAGGGGTGAATTTTCGACATGAAATCGCAATTGTTTATGGGCATTTTCTAACTCAGCCGTTCGCTGTTTTACCCGCCTTTCTAAGTCTTCATTGGTTTGACGCAGGACATCCTCAACCTGTTTATAGTCGGTAATATCTTCAGCGATACCGAGAACCAGTTTTGGTAATCCTGCAAGGGTTCGAGAAAAAACCGTCTCTCGACTCCGCAGCCAGCGCCATTCTCCATTAGCATGTTTCATCCGATACTCAAGCATGAGATGATCATCTTGGGTAAGCGTCGTCAAGTGCTTTTGATGTTCTAGAATGTCAGGAATATCCTCTGGATGTACCAGATGAGACATAAAATCTGTACCGATATCTTGAATATCTTGGGGTGTATACCCTAACAGTTCAACCGTAGAACGATTGGCATAAACATTGCGTTGTTCGATCACATCATAGAGGTACAAGATATTGGGGACTGTATCGGCGATGCGTTGACTAAAGTGCTGACTGTCGCGCAAGGATTGTTCGGCTTGTTTCCGGATACTAATATCACTACCAATCCCTAAAAAGCCGACAATTTGGTTATCGGAGTTCTGTAAAGCGGTAATCGAGAGTAAAACTGGAAAGCGACTCCCATCGTGGCGAATATAAGTCCATTCTCGCTCATCAATTTCTCCCCGACAAGCCTTGGCGACAAATGTCTCAAATCCAGGTTGAATCGGAGTATTAAGTTCTTGGCAAAGTTCGCGCGATCGCTCTACAATTTCTTCAGGGTCATGAAATAGAGCGGGTGTGGTTTTACCGACAACGTCTGACGCCGAATAACCGAGCCATTTCTCAGCGGCTCGATTAAAGGTAGAAATTGTACCATCAACAGTAGTAGAGATAATCGTATAATTGGCACTATCTAAAATCGCTTGATTCAACGTCGCCAATTCTCGCAGCGCCTTTTCTGCCTGTTTACGCTCTGTGATATCCTGACCTGTAGCAATTACATACTCAACAGTCCCCTGTTCATTCAAACAAACCGTATCCATCCACGCAATCCAGCGCCAGTCTCCATCCCGTGTCACCCAGCAGCTTTCACAGGGTTGGGGGAAATTATCGGGGATTAAGTTATCAAAAACCGCTTTAATTGAGGCTAAGTCTTCGGGTAGGATTAATAAATCCCAAGCATATTTACCTTGAACTTCCTGGCGCAAATAACCCGTTAACTGTTCACAGGCGTGATTGAAATAAACAATTCGTCCTTGAGCATCGAGGATAACAATTAACGCACCGATTAAATCCAACATCGCTGCGGTTAACTCGCGTTGTTCCTTGAGGGCGTTAAGCGGAAGGGATTCGGGGGTGGGTAATGGTTGACTCATGAACATCCTTTGGCAAAAGCGGGATTAGCGTGACGGCTATAGTAAAGTATTCCCGTTTCGCCTAGGGGATGTATCATATTTGGGTTAATTGGGGATTGGGGACATGTAGAGACGTGCCATTTTAATCTGTAGGGGCGGGTTTGACTATTATCGTTTCTTCCCTCACCCAGATGCAACTAAACCCGCCCCTCACATCTTGCACCTATCGCTGTCTTCCCGCCTTGGGTTTAAATCCAATGAACAATTTGATGAATTAACCTTACGTCCAGAAACTGTAGGGGCGCAAAGCTTTGCGCCCGATTCAATGGTAAAATCTATTCCACAATTTTAGCTGTGTAACGCCGCCATCGTGAGGAGAGTGAAGCGTAACGCAGCTTTGTTCAAGGCTGATTCTGGCTCTTGACTTCTCCTCGGATTTTCAACCTCAGTCATTTTTCCATAGCGTTAACAGAAACGCCAGATTTTGTTCCGCCTTTAAAGCATGGGGCGCATTCGCCTCCATTGAAATAAAAACGCCCGGTTCTAATTGAATCTCCTTACCCTCCACAGTAAAGACACCCTTTCCTTCAATCACATTAATCGTAGCGTTACGAGGTGACGTATGTTCAGAAATACTCGTGTCAGCAGCAAGACAGAACAACGTGTGGTCACACTGGTCATCTTTATGAATAACTTTAGTCAGTACACCCCCTTCAGGATACTCGATGCGATCGCGCAGTTGCAATGAAAACGATGATTGGCTGGGAATTTGACTGGTCATGATGAATTTCTCCTATGGCACAATTTAAATAAGATATCCCATGTTAACGAGAATAAAGGGCGACCCGATAAAATTGAATGGATTTGAGTTGTTAATTTAGGTGGGCGGGTCGCCCCGACACATCTATCGCTGGTATTATTGATAGTTGTTTCTGGCGGGGGTAACGAATGGGCGAAGCCTTCTGGGGAAATATGTAAACATCTTTGAATTAGCTTGATATCGAGTACTTATGGTTAATCCTATTCAGCGATGCTTTTCTTGGCTTCTAACACTTGGTAGATTCCTCCTGGTATTACTCCTATTCCAAGCCACCTTCCTGACTCCGCCAGCCGTTGCTGTACTGCGACAACACCAAGACGCGCCGGGAATCATGCGCTATCACTCCCAGGAGTCGTTGAAAGATGAATCAGGACGAACTTGGCAGGTAGTTCTGTTCAAAAAAATCATACCAGGTCAGTCAACGCGCCTGAATCTGCGGTTAGTCGGCTTTCCGGGTATGGCTGAGTTTACCCATCCCCAATTCCTGGAAATTGCCACAGCAGGCGGTAAACTGCTCACCGCCCCTGATGTATTTGCCCAAGTCGCGCCTGCGCCTAATGTGGGTCAGTATGATGTTACCGATGTTTTTGCCAAATTACAAGCTGATGAATCTCTGATCCTTTCCATATCCCTCAATCATGGACAATCCCTCTCCTTAACTATTCCCAAATCTCTAGTTATCGAGTGGCAATTATTGATCACAGAAATCGAGGGTTGATTAGTGATAATTAGGTGGACACAATTAACGTGAACGGTGAAGAACTCGCTTCCCTTCTGTAATAGATTAACCTCAGGGAATCCAAATTTGTGTCTGTCCCCTATTTTCTAGTCATCGTATGAACGCCATCCC
>NZ_JBKHHI010000217.1:0-11068 GCF_046539235.1 Coleofasciculus sp. | reverse complement strand
GAAGTCGGGGTTCTCGTCTCGTCTTTAACTTTAATCCTATTTTTGTTTTTTGTTTAACCCCATTTTCCTGGCGGCATCATGGTAGGTTTTCAACGCTTTAGCACCTGCATTACCTGACTGTTTTGCCTGAGGTGATTTTTCCGAATCCTCTGAATCGCCTGTAGCTTTTTTCAGGGCTTCGGTATGAGCAATTCCTTGTTTTGCCCGATCCGCTTCAGTCAGTTGAATTGCATGTTTATCGGCAACAATGTTTGAGCCAAATTTACTAGCATAAACTTGGGTGAATTCTGCACCGATAAAGAGAATTTGGGCTGAATAGTAAACCCAAGCCAGAAAAATCACTAACGAACCCGCAGCGCCGTAGGTTGACGCAAAACTCCCCCGCCCTAAATACATGCCAATTAAAGTCTTACCAATTGTAAAAAGTATGGCAGTGATAATCGCACCAATCCAGACATCACTCCAGCTAATTTTAACATCCGGGAGAAACTTGTACATCATCGCAAATAGCAGCGTAATTACGCCCAGGGAAAGCACCCAATTTAATAGAGACCAGAGGAATCCTACTCCCAAAAGTACATCACTGGCATAATTACTCAATGCCGATAACGCTGCACTGACAATCAGAGAAACTAAGAGTAAAAAGCCAATCCCCAGTACAACAGAAAAGGACAATAACCGTTTCTGTAAAAAACCTTTAAGAGGTCGTCCCGGTTTCGGTTGTACTCCCCAAACGGTATTCAAAGCATCTTGCAGTTGAGCGAAGACTCCCGATGCACCAAACAGCAGCACAATAATACTGATAATTGAGGCAATATTGCTAATATTCGGTCGATTAGCATTTTGAATCGCCGTTTCAATCACCTTAGCCCCCTCAGTACCTACCAAACCTTGAATTTGCTGAACAATTTCCCCCCGTGCGGCTTCCGGACCAAAAATCGAACCCGCGATCGCGATCGCGATAATCAATAACGGTGCGAGAGAAAATACCGTGTAATAGGCTAAGGCGGCGGCTAACCGTGACGCTTTATCCTCTTGCCATTCTTGAATCGTTTCCTTGAACAGTTCTCCAACAACCTTAAAATTCATCACCAATAACTCCGCGAGGGCTTTCCTATATCACATTTCAACCATCAATTGTTAATCTTTATAAGATTTTGAGTATTTAAGCGCACCCCCCCAAAGTTATAAATTTAGACCTATACTAGATGGCATTCTGCCTAACTTTGGCAATCTCCAATGATCTTGCTCAACCATGGATTTTAGTCAAGAGATACTTAATAAGCTGGACTCAATCGTTAACACCTGGGTGGAAGCGGTTCGTCAAGATGGGGAACTTGAGAGTACCAAGGAACTGACCTAAGTTAGTATAACCTGATAGATGTGGGGTGTAAGTAGTGGGACGCCATTCATGAGGATAAGCGAATAGGGAACGGGAAACAGTAAGCTGTCATGCATTTAAATTGGGTATTAGTAGCGAGCAAGATGCAAAGCCTGCGGCATGGCTTCACTAAACGCACTACATACAAGGATTTCGCCATTATTGACATTAAGGTTTAAATGCCTAACAGCTTAACCAGGCATTTGCTGAAGGTTTGATTCGTCAATGAAACTTTGAATAGGCTTCAAAACGATGCTTGAGTTTATTGGCAAAAACGGCGACAATCACCGCTGCAACTGCCAATAAAACTGCGCCCATTTCCATCCCAGAATCATCGCTCAAAATTGCCAACGCTGCCCAAACAATGGCGACGCCTACACCCCATTTTTCCACGCGCTGAGTTACCTGATAGGCTCGGTTACAAGACCCACAAATTTCAGTATGCCAAAATGACGGCTTCACTGACATTTTATTAAACTGATTTTCAGGTTTATTTTCCATACCTTTCGAGGTTAGATAACCGCGATAATAGGGCAAAGACGCCCCAACCCGATCCAGCCATTTGCGATATTCCATGGCAAATGTGTCACAGGTCGGAAGGGGGGAATAAATCTGTTTCACAGGTTGTCCCAACCGTTCAACTTCATTCTGCTGTCCGACAAGCTGCGCTAAATCCTCTGCGATAATTTTATTCTGTCTTAAATGAATCCACCATCTCGGCATCAGCTTAACTGGTTGAGTGGCAAAGTTACGATAACTGCGAGTAAGAATACGACATCTCCCTTTGCCTAAAGGGAAGAAATAAAATGCCTGCCCCAAAAACCAACCTTTCTCAGGAATAGGAAAATTTAGATGGGCTAAACTGGGAGCCAAAAAATCTAAATTTCTCCAGGTTGAGTTGGGTGTTGTGGTGTCCCGAAACCTGCCGCGAAACCCCTGAACTGAACTCTCAATGATTTCCATTTCCAAGGGTTGAGCTTTGGCTCGATCGCCCTGATTCCCCTGATGGGTAATATGAATATGAGCCGGATCTAACATGTGTTCGATCACATAGCTGATATCACAAGGCAGTTCCGTTAGTTTGTCGGAATGGACAAATCCGGGCTGGTTCAGTTTGGGAATGGTGGGAATAGTTTGTTCATCCGCCAACTCAGCCGCACCGGGCCAAATCCAAATCATGCCTTGGCGTTCGACAACTTTATGCGATCGCACGCCAGCATTCACAGGTATTGTCCCATCAGCCGATAACTGGGGAATATGCAAACATTTACCCTGATGACCAAATTGCCATCCGTGGTACAAGCACTCAAGTTTACCGTCAATCATCTGCCCATCGGATAGTTTAGCCGCACGATGGGGACAGCGATCGGTTAAACAAATCAATTCCTCTTGGTGTTGGAATAAAACGAACGGTTCATCATACAACGAAAAACTATAGGGGCGATCTTTGGGAAAATCTTGGCGGAAACAGACAGGATACCAACAATTTCTCCAGTTAAATTTGGACTCAAATTTTGGATCAGATAAGGGATTCGTTGATTGGGCTGAGTCAGGTTGATGAGGAGCAACGGTCATAGTTAAGACTAAAATGAATTCTTACTGAGCGTGTGGATGAATATTATATAAGGATATTACACAACAATTAAATTAACGTGAACGGTGAAGAACTCGCTGCCCTTGAAAAGCAAGCTACGTCATTTGTGATAATTGAGCGGTTAGGTCAGGGCGGGTTTAGTTATATCAGGGTGAAAACGAAACGTTAGGGGTAAAACCCGCCCCTACAACAGACGTTCCACCGGAACGTCTCTACAATTTCTCCCCCATCTTCCCCATCTTCCCCATCTCCCCCATCGAGATTTTGCCGCTAACTGTCCAAACGGCTCCAGGACAAGGTATGCTGAAAGACTGATAGTGTCATGCTTGCCTTATGCCTGTGCTGAACTCTGCCCCAGCAACCAATTTTCCCCTAACGGCTGTCGTGGGGCAAGAAGCGATTAAATTAGCGCTGCTGTTGGCGGCGGTTGATCCCGGATTAGGCGGAGTGGCGATCGCGGGACGACGGGGAACGGCTAAATCTGTGATGGCACGCGCCCTTCACGCCCTACTGCCGCCCATTGAAGTAGTCAAGGGTTCCATTTCTAATTGTCATCCCAATTATCCGCAAGAATGGGATGATCAACTTTTAGCCCAAGGCGTTGAACCTGATAGCGTGGAGACGGAAATTATCCCCGCCCCATTTGTGCAAATCCCACTGGGGACAACCGAAGATCGCCTCTTGGGTTCCGTGGATGTGGAGAAATCAGTCCAACAAGGGGAACCTGTGTTTCAACCTGGACTCTTGGCACAGGCACATCGGGGGGTGTTATATATTGATGAAATCAACCTCCTGGATGACCAAATCGCCAACCAACTGTTAAGCGTTCTCACCGACGGGCGCAACCAAGTTGAACGGGAGGGGATGAGTTTTCAGCATCCCTGCAAACCTTTATTAATCGCCACCTATAACCCCGACGAAGGACCCCTACGAGAGCATTTACTCGATAGAATTGCCATAACCCTCTCTGCCGATGGGGTATTGACACTGGATCAGCGAGTGCAAGCCGTCGAAGGTGCGATCGCATATACAACTTCACCCCAAGCCTTTCTCAGTCAATATAACGAAGACATCGATAACCTGAAAACTGATATTATCCTGGCACGGGAATGGCTCAAAGAAGTCCAAATTACATCTGACCAAATTGCTTATCTGGTCGAAGAAGCCCTGCGCGGTGGTGTCCAAGGACATCGGGCGGAACTCTTTGCTGTGCGCGTCGCCAAAGCCTCAGCCGCCCTAGATGGGCGTCAGACGGTCAGTGCTGACGATTTGAAACGCGCCGTGGAATTGGTAATTGTCCCCCGTTCTACCATCGTCCAGACCCCACCAGAGGAACCGCCACCGCCACCTCCACCCCCACCGCCCCAAGACGAGTCGTCTCAAGATCAAGACGAACCGGAGGATAAAGAAGAAGACGACGACAACCAAGAGGAACCGGAACCGGAACAAGAACCCCCCAGTGTCCCCGAAGAATTCGTCTTTGATACCGAGGGAGTTGTTCTCGACCCCAGTGTCCTCTACTTCGCTCAGATGGCGCAGCGGCAAGGAAAATCGGGAACTCGCAGTATTATCTTTTCTGACGATCGCGGGCGATATGTCAAGCCGATGTTACCCAAAGGTGCAGTCAAACGCATCGCCGTTGATGCCACATTACGGGCGGCTGCACCCTATCAAAAAGCCCGCCGGGAACGCCAGCCGCACCGTAAGGTTATCGTCGAATCGGGAGATATGCGTTCCAAACGCCTCGCCCGGAAAGCTGGGGCGTTGGTCGTATTTTTGGTAGATGCGTCGGGTTCTATGGCACTCAACCGGATGCAGTCGGCGAAGGGTGCAGTGATGCAACTTTTGACCGAAGCCTATCAAAATCGTGATCAAGTGTCCCTGATTCCCTTTCGCGGCGAACAAGCTGAGGTGTTATTACCGCCTACTCGTTCCATCGCCTTGGCGCGGGGGCGATTAGATCGGTTACCTTGTGGTGGCGGTTCCCCCTTGGCACATGGGTTAACCCAGGCGGTGCGCGTCGGTACGAATGCCAAAATGTCGGGCGATATCGGTCAGGTAGTGATTGTGGCGATTACCGATGGACGCGGGAATATTCCCTTAGCCCGTTCCCTCGGTGAACCGCTACCCGAAGGTGAAAAGCCGGATATTAAAGGGGAATTATTGGATATTGCGGCAAGAATTCGGGCAATGGGGATTCAGTTATTGGTGATTGATACCGAAAACAAGTTTGTCTCCACAGGGTTTGCCAAGGAGTTGGCAAAGCAAGCTGGGGGGAAATATTACCATTTACCCAAAGCCACAGATAAAGCCATTGCGTCAATGACGAAGAATGCGATCGCGGATATGAAATCAGGGTAATTGTGCAATGTAGGGTGGGCATTGCCCACCTTAAGTGCGATCGCGCTAACCCCACACCCGACGCAAATTCAACACAAAACCCGGTAAGACTTCCTCACCGGATAACTCAGCCGGATTTGACAATATTTCTATTTTTAAACCGACTCGATACACTTCTACTGTTCTATTTTGGGGATCGATTAACCAACCCAGTTTAGCCCCATTATCCATATACTCCTGCATTTTCTCTTGCAGCGACTTCAGAGTATCCGACTGCGATCGTAACTCCACCACAAAATCCGGGCAAATATTGGCAAAGGTTCCCTTTTGTTCATCCGTCAGTGCATCCCAACTTTCTTGACTAATCCAACAAGCATCCGGGGCACGAGTAGCACCATTGGGTAAAATGAAAGCCGTTGAGGAATCAAACGCCTCGCCCGGTTCATCTGCATTTCGCCACCATATATACAACTCTCCAGAAATACTCCAATTCCGTTTGCCAGTTCGCCAACCTGTGGGTGGATTCACAATTAATTCCCCTTTTGCCGTTCTCTCCAGTTGTAATTCTCTATTGCACTCGGCTAGGGCTGTAAACTGTTCTGGAGTGACATATAGCTTAATGGTTTTTGGTAACTCAAGTAACAGAGTTTCGGTTTCCGGTTTTGCTGGTGTCTGTACCATTTTGACCTCTCCTGTCATAGAGATTAGCGATCTAGGCAGTTAAAAAATCGGTTTATGACTCAAATTTTCATGTCTTTCCTAAAATTAGGTTGAGAAACCAAGTTTTTAGTTCTATTCACCTATATTAGCCGATCGCACTTTCCGAGATTATCAACTGTTAAAACGCGATTATTTATATTATCCATTTGTGTTGGTGCGTTACGCGGGGAACACAATTCACTAGAGTTTCCCCTAAATTATTGCCGAGCTAACGCACGATGGCGGACTGACACACCTTAATTGATGAATTAGAATCACGCCCCGAAACCGTAGGGGCGCATAGCGTGCGCCCGATTCAATGGTAAAATCTATTCCACAATTTTAGCTGTGCCATGCCACTACTGGCGTGACCCACCTAAAATAGGACTTTGTTTGTAGTGAGAACTTTAGTTCTCTAACGCCTATCTGGAGAGGGCTGAAGCCCTCACTACGAACCCAATCTATTGCACCAAATTAGCTGCTGCCAACAGCCATGGCGAATCTATTAATTATCGAATCAGGCGGTAAGATCAAAAAACTCAAATCCATTCTCGGTGCTGGCTGGACGGTTAAAGCCAGTATGGGTCATGTGCGGGAATTAGCGGATGATGGTCAAGATTCTCTAGGGTTTGATTTGGATGGTTCCCAGGTTCACTGTCGCTATGTTCCCCGGAGTAGTCAAGCTAAGAAAATCTTATCGGAGTTGCGTGGTGCTATTCGCCAAGCTGACCGAATTTACCTGGGGACTGACCCCGATAGAGAAGGGGAAACGATTGGTTGGCATTTGACCCAAGAATTGCGATTGAAGAATCCGTTACGGGTGACCTATACCGAGATTACCAAAGCCGCCGTCGATCGCGCGATCGCACATCCGAAAACCCTTGATTCTAATTTAGTCGCCGCCGGACGGGCTAGGGATTGTTTGGATAAGTTGGTGGGATATAAGGGGAGTCGATTAGTCTGGCGTTTGAATAACGGCTGCAAGTCCATGGGACGAGTGCAGAGTGCGACGCTGCATCTATTGGTGAAGCGAGAACAAGAGATTCTGGCATTTAAACCCCAGGATTATTGGGTCGTCTGGGTTGAGTATCAGGAGGGATTTAAGGCTGTTTACGCAGGTCGAACTTACCCGCAAACGACACAACGGCGGAATTCGAGGGATAAAAATAAGACTCAACCCGATGATGCGGGTGAGGAAACTCCAGTATCGGAAGGGAAGCGGGTACTCTCTCAGGAAGAAGCGGATCAATTAGTCACGATAGCACGTTCTCATTCTCATCATGTTGTCACAGTAGAAGGAAAAACCGTTAAACAATCTCCCCCCGCCGCATTTATAACTTCTACGCTTCAACAAGCTGCTGGCGCAAAACTCAAGCTGAATCCGGAAGTGACGATGAAAATTGCCCAAAGCCTCTATGAAGCTGGGCATATTACCTACATGCGGACGGATTCCGTGGCGTTGTCTCCAGAGTTTTGTCAGGCGGCAAAACAGTGGCTTTTACAGCATGACCCAGATAATGTACCCTCTAGGGTAGCCGCCCATCGCTCCAAATCCGGGGCGCAAGAAGCCCATGAAGCCATTCGTCCGACCCATGTTGAACGTATACCAGAACAATTATCAGTTCAACTGACTAGGGATGAGGCAAAGCTGTATGATTTAATTTGGAATCGCGCGATCGCAACTCAATGCTGTCAAGCTCAATTATCCAAAACTCGGATTGTCACCCAATCGGGGGATGTATTCTGGGAAGCCAGGGGACAGGTGTTACTCGTACCCGGTTATACTCGCTATTGGAATAATATCGCCGCCGATTCCCAATTACCACAAGTACAGCCAGGACAACTGCTTACTTTAGATAACGCAGGTGCGGATAAGAAACAGACGCAGCCACCCCCCCGTTACACTGAACCCAAACTGGTGCAGGCGATGGAACGTTCGGGGATTGGTCGCCCTAGCACCTATGCACCGACAATTAAGACTCTCAAAGCGCGTAATTATGTTCAGTTAAGTAAAGGGAAATTGCAGCCAACCCAACTGGGGATGGAACTGGATGCATTTTTGGCACAGGTATTACCGGATTTAATTCAGCCAGAGTTTACCGCTAAGATGGAATCGGACTTGGATGCGATCGCGTCTGGGAAATTGGATTGGGAGTGTTATTTAACCGGGTGGAATCGAGATTATTTTGCTCCGGCGCTCAACTCGGCATTTTCCCAAGTCCCAGAGATAGCCAGTCAAACTCAGTCTACCCCGAAAGGTGAATCGAAACGGCGTCCGAGAACGGAACTCACGGATTATTCCTGTCCTAAATGTCAGCATCAGATGACCAAGGTGTTTTCTACATCTAAGAAGCTGAAAGCGGATCATTTCCTCAGTTGCGATAACCGTCAGGGGGGATGTGGGGCGGTAATGTTTTGGAATGGAAAGGCTGGGGAGTATGAGTTACCCCGTTCGGAACGTCCTGTAGCCGCCAAACCAGCCCAGCCAGCTAACTTAACCGAGTATGCTTGTCCCAAGTGTGGTAAGCCGTTGGAGTTGTATGAATATGAGAAAGAGGGTCAAGCTAAAAAGATGTTGCGTTGTGCAAATCCCAAGTCTCGCCAGGGAAAATGTAAAAATGTGGCTTATTTTTGGACGAAAAAGGGGACGTTTTGGAGTCCCAAGCTTGGCGAGGTGAAAAAGTGATGGATAAGTGCGTGGACAGGGTGGTTTCGGCTTCGCTCAACCAGCCCCTCCAGGGAAGTCGAAACCAACCCAAGCCCAGTAATGATGAGGACTGAAATGATGAGTTTTGTCCACTTCACTGCAACCTTCCTAGAACTAGAGATTGTCTCCCCAGTGTGGAGACAATTCCAACCAAGACCAAGCCAGTTAAATATTTTAATCTGCTTGTCACCCCTTCAGCCCTGAGCGACCAATACTTTGAGTAGCATTGACTTCCCCAGCTTCCTCAGCTCCCCCTCACTGCAACACTTATTCAGCAGCCCCTATTGATGGATTGGTGCGACAACCAGTAGGTGTTTTTTCAGAGGAGTCACAATTTGAGGTTGTATTCTTTATCCAGTCAAGGTTTACCGCCTCTTTTGGATTTAAGGGGTTGTCGCAATGGCTCAAAGGTATATTCAGAAAGGATTTGATAGTTTTTTGTTGGCGGGGGTTGTCAAAACCGAGGGCTGAAATGCTAGAGTTAGAGGAGGTTGTCGCAATCGAACATTGAAAACCAAATACAGTAAGCGTTTCAGAGGTCGGCAGTCGAAATCCTCTATAATCCCTATCAGGGATTGAAACAGAGCTTAAACGAGCTAATGAAGAATTTGAAAGGAGTCGAAATCCTCTATAATCCCTATCAGGGATTGAAACTAATAAAAACACAAAAAGAAACTTAGACCCCAGTTTAAGTCGAAATCCTCTATAATCCCTATCAGGGATTGAAACAAGTGCGATCGCGCCTTAAGACGCGGTATCCTATGTCGAAATCCTCTATAATCCCTATTAAGCTGTCATGCATTTAAATTGGGTATTAGTAGCGAGCAAGATGCAAAGCCTGCGGCATGGCTTCGCTAAACGCACTACAAGGCTTTCGCCATTATTGACATTAAGGTTTAAATGCCGAACAGCTTAGGGATTGAAACAAAACGTTATATGGGCTTGGTAACCAAGCCCCTACGCTAGGAATTCCCCTGAATCTCTTCTATCAGGGAGAATTCTACGGCTGCCCCAACTCCCTACCCCTACCCCTACAGGTATTTAACTTCCGCTCAACATAGTGCGTAATCGTCCCGGAAGAGGCTGATTACCCGTCCCCGAATCGTGATGACGCAGCAGCTTTAACAACGGTTCTGGTACAGTGGCGCTAAGATCAATTTGCAACTGGGGACCCGAAAGGGCAAGTCGAATAATCGTTTCATTTTGAATCTCCAGTTCCGTAATCGGTTGACCGTCCTTATACGTCCCATTGTTACCAAAGTTAATCAATTTCCATCGGTTCCCCATACGCCGCAATTCCAGATGGTAACGCGAGACAACCGAACTTCGCAGCACAATATGGTTATCCGCACAGCGCCCTATTTTAATAATCGGTTGATCGGTAAAATGCCATTGTTGAATGGGTACACTATGGGACGGGGATCGCAGTGATACCGTAACAACATTTGGAGCAAGATTTACGCCTGACAAAGATTTATGAATCAATTGATGCACCTCTAAAAATCAAAACTTGATAGTTAGTTTATTGGGCTTACTATTTCTACAAGCCCACACTCTACTCCTAAGAGTCAGTGTGTAAAGTTATCCCTTTAATCATGACACGCCTCAGACGAATCATATAGTGCGATTCACGTCTAGGACATGACTGGACGAGGAAATGTGACCAGAAATCCTAGATATTCCGTACTTTCCCCGAATCTCCCGCCAACTAGGGAGTTTTGCCTAGAGAGTATGCGATCGCACGCAATAGCCGGATCGCTGTTGGTTATCACCTTAACACTATACCTAACTCACAATTGAGTTAAGATGCCCAGTCTCACTTGATAGCTGATAACTTCAGTTTACAGAATCTGACCCAGTTTTTCACACCGTATTATTACGGAGCAAGTCCAAACCGCTATACGAGTGAATGTCCCGATGCTAGAATACCCATTCAATCATTGAAATTGATGGAATAATTTCCCATTAATTGTAGCACAAGCTACCCAATCATCCCCTCGCCAGGGAGAGTTAGGGAGGGGTCTGACCCCCCAGTTCAGTGACTCCCAGTATCATAATTTTAACTCTGATATAAATTAATAATAACCTAACCCGAATGGCACGTTCTTGAAGCCGAAACTGGCTAACTTGGATACCAGAAAATGATCCGGTTGGTTAACTCACTAGGGAAAAGACCCCTCCCATGCATGTCAACTTAAGGAGATGGGTAAATTAGGGGAAAAGAAAGTTCTACATTAGACTGCAACTTTATATCACCCACTCACGCCATCGCCCCCTTCCGTATAAGTAAATCATTGAACCCGTTTTAACGGGTTTAAGCTTTTAGCCCCAACTTGAGTTGAGGGCT
>NZ_JBKHHI010000216.1:0-11079 GCF_046539235.1 Coleofasciculus sp. | reverse complement strand
TTCACCCATCCGCAACGTGCCAATTAACGTAGACACATAGACACACCGTTGAATCTGGCTATTATCTTTGGGGATGAGTGTAATCTGTCCCAGTTGTCCATTGGTATTGCCTTTGTAATTAAACTGGACACGCCAGAATCCATTCTGACTGTCTTGGTATAACGTTGTTTCAGATTTGTCTTTGTCATTTTGGTCTTTGTAAACTTGAATATGGGGATCAAGGCTATGCCAATTGACGGTATTGGGGATAGAATACCCCGAATCAGCCCGATGCACCGCCCACTGGACTTGCTCATCCACCTCTCGGATACTGACTTGCCAGGTAACTTTATCCCGCGTAGCGTTACGTTTCGCCTCTTGCATCGCTTGGTAAACTTCGTATTGGGCTGTATTCAAGCGCTGTATATTGGTAAAGTGTAGCCAACCCGGAGCCGCGATCGCACTTACTATCCCCATCATCAAAACAACGATGATCATTTCGAGTAACGAATATCCAGCCGTGGCGCTAGGTACGGGTTTTGGAGTTGAGTTATTTTGTCCCATGGTCAAATTACCCTGATTGAACTTACCTGTGGGGAGTTCCAGGCTACGATGGGAGAACCCGCTTTGATTAGGCGCAAAATCAGGGTAATGGCAGCTTGTTACCTTTAGTCCTGGTGTAGGGGCGAGCCGCTTGCACAAATCAACAACGGTATCCACTCAATTTGATCGGCTCGCCCTTTACCCAACCTGTCCTTGTCTATATAAAACCGGAGGCACGCTTCGTGCCTACTACAAACAAAGTGCCTACTACAAACCAGGTTACTCATCGCAACGGGAGCATCTTGCTCTGTTCGTAGAGGCACGCTTCGTGCCTACTACAAACCTGATCAATAATCGGCTACAAGTCTCTAAAAATGGGATGCTCCTCTGGCAAATCCCTTTTAGTATTTTGCAATAAGAATCGTTCTCTGAACAGGGGAATGTCAAAAAGGTTAATCTAATGAATTTTTATGTATTAAACGGTAATATAAATTTACGGTTTGAGACGTCGTCCATTTAGCCTAAAGAAAACAGAAGGCAAAAACTACTTAAAGACAACTTTCTCCTTGATTTGTTTGCATTGAACCCAAAAGTGTTATGACAGTAGTACAGCGTTTGGTGGACTCAATCGGTTCATTATTATTATTGGGAACGGCGACTACCACGGTTAACCCTTCATCAATGTTGTCATTATCTACATCCAGTTGGGTTTCGGGATCACGTTTTGGCATATTGCCAAATTGATCAAAAGTAATTGTTTGTGTTGTATTATTTATCGGAGATACCGAACCCCCTGCTTGATTTTCACCGTTAATATTGGTGCCTACCCAGACTGATTCCGGCTTCACTTCTACTTCTGAGGTTAAACTCTTCCACAGATTGTTATCATCCGGATCAATATCTTGACGATGAACCGCAATTTGGGGAACATTGTCTTCGGTTTTAAAGCTAACGCTGTATTGATATTTTGTCCGTTTCGCTTGTCGTTGCGCTTCCTGCATCGCGCTAAACACCGCATCATTCACCTTCGCCACCCGTTGACGATTGACAAAAGCTAGCCAACCCGGAGCCGCGATCGCACTCAAAATTGCTATCATTAGAACCACGACAATTAGCTCTATCAGCGTGAAGCCGGTCTGATTTAAGGACGGCTGATGTCGCGATCGCGCTTTTTGGGAGTAATATAGGGATTTGAACCGGGTGAAACTCATGGGTTTTCTCGCTTAGTTGATCGTTAATTGCCCCTGGATAAGCCGCCAATTCCTTTCACTTCGATGGAAGCGGTGGGGAAGTAGGAAGATCCATCTTCGCTATATTTTGCCTCCTCTGCTGAGCGAATCCGGGCTAGTGCATTTCCTCTGAGGTAGACTCGTGCTATGTTTTGCGCGGAGCGGACGCAAGCATAGAAGCTGTTAGTTTGAAACGGTGCATCTACCTGATCGTAATCAGGAACCTGTGTCCATCCGGGATCTTCAGGAGTTGGAGTAAAACCAGTGGGGTTAAAGCTTGAGCAATTTTGCCGTGGGGGAAGATTGGTTGTGCTGTGATCAATGTAATCGACTAAAACCTGAGGAGTGTTGTTATAATTTTCATCATTATCATCATTATCAGGGTTATTGGTTGCAGGTGTAGTTCTTCCATCCCAACGATTCATTTTGTCGCGTAGAGGACCCGATAAGCCTAAATTAAATAACGCGAATCCTTGATCTCTCGTTTTTCGAGATTGGTTGTCGTTAAGATATGTATTTGTACCTGGGATATAAGGGGGGCGTCTCACTCCGTCACTGATTTCCCACCTGCCGATTCTCGCGGCGTCAGACCAGGTTGGGTTATCTGCTGTGATCAGGTAATAAGCAACTAATGAGTAGACAAAGGTATCATCACAGTTGTTCGCTCGAATGTCTTGATCGGCTGTTGCACAATTCGTTGAGGTGTCAATGGGAACAGCTTCTGGAACCCGTTCCCGCTTCCAGAAAACTAGAACTGGGGTGCCATTGGTAACGCTAGGGAGTTGATCCCTAATTCCTGAATTCTCCGGATTATCTAGGTCGAGATCATTATTGAGCGCCTGTTGATCATAAATATAAACGGCTTGCTGTAAATCTCTAGCAATATAATCTGCAGCTGCTTGCAGTTCTTGCTCGGAAGTGGATTTGGCTTGCTCTTGACGGTCTGTCTGTAGGAGATTAATCATAAATCCCAATACGGGAGTAATAATCAGAGCTGCCATAATCAGGGCAACCAGGAGTTCTATCAGCGTAAACCCTGCGGTTTTCCGCGTTGGCTGAGAGTGCTTGAGTTGGTTAAGGAGGAGAAATTTTAGGGTGTTCATGGGGCTGATATCTCTTGCGTGGAGACTGATTCTTGGTTTTCCTAAGACTCATCAGAATTCGATTTGGTTGTTGCAACCAACGCGATTACAGAAGTCGTTATAGCTTGTTCCGCCAGTGACAATTTCAGTGGTGAGTTCAATCAGCGGTTTTTGGCTGGGTTTCAAACCGGTTCCACCTGTAAAGGTAGCCTCTCTTTCTCCCGTACTTGCCTGCAACGTCCTACCACTGGTAAATGCATCCGCTCGATAGACCCGAATGCCTAGGTGATAGCCTTGTTGTGCTCTTTGTTGATTAACCTGTTGTGGAGTGAGGTTTGTGCCTGTGGGAATTGTGGTTGTATTGACACCAAAAGCTTGAACGATCATATCTTTGAAATTGTCATTGGTACAGCCTCCACCATTGCCATCTACACAGTAGAGTCGGTAATTTGGGCTAGTCGGTTGAGTGCAGTACTGACTTGCGTCACAAGTTAAATTGCCCGTTGGCGGCGGATCAATTTCTTTGAGATCATCAATGATGCCTTTAAGTTCAGGAGGATTGCCCGTGGCTGTGTTAATCGGGGGAGCATCGATAGTCTCCGCTCGCAGAGCATCAATGTAACCTTGTGCTGCTTGGGTTGCCATTTCTACCCGCCGCGCCTGTACCCGCGTGGCTACAGACAGGACGATGACGGGGGCGATGGCAATCATCAAGATGCTGACCACGATAATCGCCATCAGAGACTCAATAATCGTGAATCCGGCTTGATTCGCTGAGGGAGTCAGTTTTTTGGGTTTAGGTGGGAGCATCATGATGTTGCCTGTTACTGAATTTACATCGAGGTAGCGGGATTGAGTCCCTTAGTTTTTTAGTTATGAACAATCCGGTCTCTGGGTTTCATTGATGGCAAAATCTCCATTACCATTTTGACCACACAACAGCCGTTGCACCCAGGGGTCATTGCGGCTTACTTCCCGGTAGAACTGATTGGGTTCATCGGTGGAAGGAAGGGTGAATTGTTGGGCAAATAGGTCAGGAAATTGAGATAACAGACCCACATCATACCCCCAATTTCTTGCTGACGGCTCGAAGAAGGGAACTCGACCCTCAGTATTTTGAGCTGAATACATCTGTGGATAGTTAAACGGTCCTCCATCTTCCGCTGTATCTTTGTTTTCGGGTAAGTGGGCATAAGAACCCGTGGCGTAAGCACTATTTTTAATTTGCATCAACGAACCACTGATTTGAGTGGTAATGCTAGGGTCGCCTGAACCCTGAGGACTCCAATCCCAGTTCTCCAATAAGCGGACTAGGTTAAGAACACCACCATTGAAATCGCCTAGATGTTCAAGGGGAGTGATGACGTTATTGGTATGGGGGGGACGGGAAGGGGTGTCACCTGTAGCAAATGCCGCGTTAAAGATCACACTACCAGGAGTCTCAGTCGTTGACAGATCAGTAGCTCTGGGTAACCAGTGGGTGAATCGAGCGTGCTTGACGAAATTACGATCATCACGACCAGGATTGCCGAGTTGATCTTGACGAAGAAAAGGAGCCGTGACTCCGGTTGGGTACTGAAGTTGGAGTACGGGTCGTAAGAGAGGTTGACCTGTTGAACCAGTAAGGGGTTCTGGATTCCCTTGCTCATCGACAACTTGATCGAGATTACCATCGTTATCGACATCCAAACCCACTAACAGTGGATGATTGTAGCCAAAGTTTAGCTCATCAATATTGTTTTGGTTGGTTGCAAACCAAAGGGCGTTACTCTGTCTAGCTGGGAGTTGAGGAAGAGGAAATTCCTGGATTATATCGTCGCTAGGATCATTATTTCCCTTATCATCAATGCCCAGAGGAATTAACTTTTCGCCCGGAAGTCTTAATTCTAATTTATTGTTTCCATCCCGCTTAAATGCAACCCGCCGGGGATACCGCTCTAGTCCCGGTGCTGCACCTGTGGCTGTTGTGCCTGCGGTTCCCGGTACAGCGTCCAGTTCTACTCCATTCGTAACTTTTCGCAAGGTGTTAGCTTTTTTATCATTCCCGCTAAAATCATCAAAATTACTAGCTTTCAAGCCATTATTGTCATTAATGATCCAATCTCCTGGTCCACAATCAGAGACCAAGATGTGAGGACAGTATTCCATCACATATTCAGGAAACTCTCCCCGTCGTTGCACTGGAGTCACCATGTTATTGAAATAGGAACTGTTCACCGCCTTATCATCAGCATTAGGATCGGTTCGGCTATAGACAGCATCGGTGAGTTCAACATCCCCTGTCGCTGCATTTGGGAAGTCTGGTAAGATTGAGTCTTCTGAGTCTTCTTCTGAGTCTTCTTTGACAATTGACCCTTGGGGAATCCAGACACCACTACTCAAGCCATTAATCGCAAAATCATTGTTCCAGAAGCCGTTGTGAAGGCGTTTTTGCTGAATCGATTCTGTTTCGAGCAGATCAGTGGTATCGCCCTTGGTTGCTTCCAAGGTTTTAGCGATGTTATCAAGTTGGTTATTTCTCAGGTCATAGTCTCCCTCAACCCGCACCCCTTCTCGGAAATTGTGAGAGAGGAGGGTCACTGCATCAGAGATAATCGAAGCCGCCCGCCAGTCATCACCTTGAGTGCAGAGGGTAAGTCTCTCGTCTCCTTTACGACAGGCAAACTGTTCCTCAAGATTGTCGCGACTATAAAACGTATTAGCAGGCGTGTTGTTATCGGGTTGTTGTCCTTCAAACTCGCCAATGATAGTATCAGTTCCCGCCTTTTTATGGGGGTTAAATTCACCTTTGACATAGACAGGTAAGTTGCTGGCTAAGGTCAAACCTTTTTCCACTTCGGCAAAGGTATCACGACGACCGAGTTTTGAGCCATTAATCAACATGATGCCACTGGGGCGGCGGGTGGGATCGAGCTTGAAGTCTGTCCGACTGACATTTGCACTACCATCATCCGCACCTGGTTTGCTATCGTTACTTGCATCTGGCAAGGCATCATCACGAGTCGCGTAGATAATGCCACTGTTGGGGAACATATATTCTCGCTCATCGTTGGAGGTGCCGAACAAGCTTGGTGTTCTACCTGCGTTAACCAGCTCCTGTAAATCGATAACCGTGGCCCGAACTTCTAGAGGATAACGCTGTTCAATGGGCAGGTCGTATCGGCTGGTGAGTAAATTGAAAAGGGGTTCTGTCTCAAAATCAAAATTATCAAAATTGTCGTTGGGATTACCATCATTTAACTTATCGATTAACTTCACCTGTCTAGCATCCAGGAATGCAGTTTCCTTAATCGTGCCGTGTGGGATTTTGTAACCCGATGTTGGGGTCGGGGTTGGAGTACCAATGTCTCCCCAAGTGCCTTGATCAGAAACCTTGCCATAAATTTGTAGTCCACAGATGGTTGCATCAATCGCCGCTTGTTCTGCTAGGGTTCTGTCATCTTCATTTGCCTTGTCTAAGGCATCTGCCAGTAGCTGATTGACTGGGCGTCCGTTGGGATAGACTAACCCCGCTTGATAGCGGAGATGGGTGAGCATCGTGCCAGTAGCATCCTCGCTCGGGGGTTTAAAGGTGATGCCATTGAACGAGTTGCCCGTGTCTGTATAATCGCCAGTAGCCGAATTTGAGTCAGGACGAGTAGTTTTATCTCTCGGTGTCCCGACAAACTCGTTGCTCAAATCATAGAGAGTGTTGTTCACCAGAACCAAGTGAGCTGTAGGCGTGGTATTTGTCCTGAATAGCCGTTGCGGATTTCTGGCGGTGTTCCGATTTGTCGGATCATAGTAGGTAGCAACGCAGGCAATGGGTTTGGGTTTTTCCCCTTGTTTATGATTGGTATAGTGGTAGACCGCTGTGGCTCGCATCTTTAGGTAAGGACGATCATCACCATTTAAATCTGTAGGCCATGTGCCTCCCGGCAGCCAACTCGGTGCCCCGACGGTAGCGGCATCCACATAGGGAGGCAGAATCATCGGCATGGTGTCGGGCCAAACCACAGGTGAGGCAGTGGTGCTGATGTCATCGTCATAGGGCAAGTACACCCCTGCACCAGTGACAATCCGCAGTCCACCCACACCATCCAGCAGTTTCTCTGGGATCTCGGCGGCGGCATTTTCCCAGAATCCATCGCGAGCGATAGTATCTAGATTATCTAATGCATTCACTCGACTCTTACGCGCCCGGGTTCCTTCACCCTGATCCCATTTCGTTCCTTCTATTTCTTGCGGTTCCTCGCTAACAAAATCCTGGCTCTCTTCGTCATACCAAAGCGCTGGCAGGTTATTGCCAATTAACAGGCGATCGCCGACAAAATTTTCTCTCTCTGCCTCTTCTTGGATTTCAAAGGCAGTCGCTTCAGGGAGCAAACCATCTCCCGACTGATTAAGTGGCAGTTCGCTAAAACCGCCTGCTTTTTTCCCGTCACTGGGATCGTAGGGAAACATCCAATCGTTGGGTGGGCGCAGGGAATTATCTCCGGCGTCTTTCACCGGTGAAACACTGGCTATATTTTCCGTAGTCCCGTAGGGAACTTCAGCATAAGCCACCCGACGAGTACGATTTCTAAAATAGATTTCTAGGGCGTCCCGACGGGCTTGTTCCTGATCCTTTTCATCTTCTAAGGGATTCGCTGGATTGTTGATCAGGTTTTCCGTCCGTTCTTTCACTTCATCTGGATCAGCTGAGCTAACTTTCGCTGGATTGTTCTGGTTTCCCGGAGTTCCTGAGACGCTAAAGCTAGTGTTAACGTCGTCGATGGTTTTTTCGACTAACTGATCAATCCGTCTTTCATAAGCCTCACTGTTATAGGCAATATCAGCAGCCGCTGGCGTCACTGATGTATTTTTAGTCGTCAGGGTTTCACCTATCTCCGGATCGTTTCCATCCTTAGTGCCTTGAAATAAATGGATGTCAATCGGACTATTCGTGGGGTTCTTTGTGTCTACGATTGTGCCATAGCCATAATTTCCACCCACAACAATTTTGCTATTTTCCACCTCGTAGAAACAGGAATTGCGACTGCTGACCTGAAACAACTCAGTTTTGCTACGTGGTAATTCTTTGATTAGCAAGTTACCATTAGTAAATATCCGACCATTGACGCGGAAGCCAGACCCGGCTGCCATCTGCACATCCCCTTCGTAAAGGATGGCGTTATTCTTCTGAGGTATTTTTTCGATGTCTCGTTGGTACTCTAGAGCAGAAAAGCCTTGATTGCCCCTGTAGTTTTCAAACTGACCTGGAGGAAGATTGAGTTCATTTATATCAGTGATTGGAACAGTTGCTACATAAGCAAAGAACGACTTCTTCAGCTTACTGCCCACTCGATACCAACCATTGGTTCCGACTAAAGTCGCACTGGTTCCTAGAGCATCACAAGCGGGGCGAGTCGCACTATCATCCATTGGCGGGGTTCTGGCTTCTAAGGACGATCTAGTCTGCTGGGGTTTACCATCTTCAGTCGCAGGACTACGGTAATAAATGCCGTAAAGTGTAAAGCTATCAAACAGACCATTGCCGTCGGTATCTACCGGAAATCGCCAAGCCGTTCCTAGCTGATTCGTTCCACCATCGGTAACCGTTAGCTGAGTCTCGTCTGTAAATGTATATTTCGCCTGATCAAAGACCGACTCTATCGCGTCATCGGCAGGCGTGCCTCGGGGCAATAGCGGATCTGTAAACATCTGTTCAATTTTAGCGGTTGCCCGGTCAAGGGCTGGAGTCGCCGCATTGAGTACCGCTTGATTCACCCGGAAGTTACTAGCATTTTTGGCTCGGTCAAAGGAGCGAAAGACAATTGCTGTTGTCAACAAGATGACCACCAGCATTACCATCACCACCGTAGGTAGGACAAACCCGCCTTGAGTGAGGCGAGACGGGTGTCCCCCTAGTCGCACTAAGACGCGCAACAGCCAATTCATCACTCCTCTGACGATGGAGCGTCCTAGCCGGTGAACCGATTGGAATAGATTTTTGGCACTCTGGAAGTACTGCTTGGGAGTTGACATGGGATTTTCCTGTCAGATTCAATAATATATTTAACGATATGATCCGATGAATGAGGCTTGTCCTCACCAATCGTAACGGTTAACTTAGCGCTCCCCAAGACTCCAAAAGCTCACCCTTTATCTTATTCTGCTTCGTTTTGCTTGTCCGGATGGGACGAGATGCAGACTGTATGTTGAGATGTCAGTCATTAACCTCTGTCTAAGGTATAATTGACTCAATCCATCTGGGAACGCTGATACTTTAGTCGCCAGCTATCTATTCCTAGCTTACCCACTGATTAGAGAAAACATATCAGTCTCACTGATAATTTTTGTTTATGGGTCATGAGTTCCCTCCCCTTGACAAGGGGAGGGTTAGGGAGGGGTAAAATCAAGGCTCATCTCCCCTGCACCCCTGCACATTAGTAATTATTTAAGTTAATTCCTGCTTCATTCGCCATGGCTTGCAGTCCCTTCTTATCTAGGGTTTTAATCGCCTTAGTTGAGAGTCTCAGCTTCACCCAGCGATTGCCTTCTTGCCACCAGACGCGCTTTGATTGCAGATTGGCTTCTTGGAGTTTTTTGGTGCGGCGGTGGGAGTGGGAGATAGCGTAGGCGTTGTTTGCTTTTTTCCCGGTGAGTTGACATTTGCGTGACATGATTAGCCTCTGATTATATATAGTCCGTACTCCATCATATCTCGGTCATTCGTTAGGGAACAGGGAACAGGGAATAGGCAACAGGCAACAGGCAACAGGCAACAGGGAATAGGCAACAGGCAACAGGCAACAGAACCGCTTCCAAAAATACGTAGTCGATTACGTCTGGAACACGACTGCCCTCTTGCTCCCCTCTCCCCCGGTGGGAGAGGGGCTGGGGGAGAGGGGGTTCTAGCTTAAGTTGACACCTAAGACGTCAGTGCAGGGCGCACATCACGTTGATAAAGGGCGCACGTCGGTGCGCCCCTACGGGTGTCTAACGCTCGGTTAACCGGGTCAACACCTGATTCGACCGCTCCACAAACGCCTTCATTCCTTGGGCGTCAAAGCCCCGTTGCGCCATTAATGCCAAATCATAGACGTGTTGACAAATTTGATTGGCAAGTTCCCCACTAGGGGATTGACCCACCCCTTGAACAATACTCCCCTGACTAATCTCGACTAAGTTCTCAATCAAGGGATGCGCGGTATTCACCACTAAAATATGCTCCTCCGGAAACTGCGCCGCTTGCTGCTGCAATAGGGCGGTCATATCTTGCAACCGTCGCATGGCTTCTGGTAACAGTACCATAGCTGGGGGTGTCCCTTGGGGGTCATCGGATTTCAGCGCCTGGGTTTTCACATTCACCTTAGGCTTGTTTATCGCCTGCTCAAACAACTCCTTAATCAGTTCACTACGAGTCTTATTGGTTTTGGGGTCAACGATATCCGCCGCCTTGTCTTGGTCAACCAGGGTATTATCTAACTCGGAGTCCACCCGCGAAAACTTGACATCCGAATATTCCTGTTCCAGGAAACTGATAAAGTGGGTGTCGATAAACGAGTCCATATACAGGACTTCTAACCCCTGATTCTTGTGCAGTTCCACATAAGTGGCTTGGGCGGCTTCATCAGTGCAGTAGAAGACGTGGTTCTCGTGCTTGGCTTTGTTGCGGTCTAAATACTCCTTCAGCGTCGTATAGGTTCGCCCTTGCTCATCCTGATTCACTTCCCCTGAACTCACCTCTTGCCAAGCATCGTCCTCTTGCGACTGCACTTCTACCTCCGGCGTCTCCGGTTTACTCCCTGACTCCCCAGAATAGGTGGTGCGATAGATAATGATATCCTCAACTTGCTTTTTGAACTTGTCGTTATTCAGCGCCCCAAACTTGACAAAAGTCCCCACATCTTGCCAGCAGCGGAGATAGTCTTGGCGTTGCTCAGTATACAGTTGGTTGAGGCGGTCAGCAATTTTCTTGGCAATGAAATCGGCAATCCGGCGCACCGTCCGGTCATTAGTCAGGGCGGAACGGGACACATTGATGGGGATGTCGGGACTATCAATCACCCCACGCAAGGGCATGAGGAAGTTGGGAATAACTTCTTCACAGTTGTCGCTGACAAAGACCTGATTACAGAATAGCTTGATATGACCCTTGGTCACATCTACATCCGGCTTCAGCTTAGGGAAATAGAGAATCCCATTCAATAGGAACGGATAATCGGTCTTCAGATGCACCCACAGCAGGGGGTCTTCCTGAAACGGATACAGATAGCGATAAA
>NZ_JBKHHI010000215.1:0-11204 GCF_046539235.1 Coleofasciculus sp. | reverse complement strand
CTGAGACTTCCGGCTGTTCCGGTTTGTGTCGAGGCTGATATTTCACTGTTGTCAGTAAGCTGTACGTTCTCTAAACCTTGTAAAATAATATCTTGGCTCTCACCAGAGATGTTGGAGGCTGAAAGCTGCGATCGCGCACTTAAGCTTAACTGTTCGGTATTTATCGTCACCCCCCCAGCTTTCCCACCTTCACCAGTAGCCGCAACGGATAGATTACTGTTGCTTACAGATACTGACTCAACTGGATTTTCGCCTGCATTAATACTGAGACTTCCGGCTGTTCCTGTCTCTGTCGAGGCTGATATTTCACTGCCGTTGGTTAACTGTACGTTCTCTAAACCTTGTAAAATAATATCTTGGCTCTCACCAGAAATGTTGGAGGCTGAAAGTTGCGAGTTTTCACTTAAGCTTAACTGTTGAGTATTAACCGTCAAACCTCCAGCTTTTCCGCCTTCTCCTGTAGCTTCCACGGATAGGCGACTGTTATCACTCACTTGCACCGAATTAGCGGGATTGGAGTTAGCATTAATGGTTAAGCTTCCCGCTTCACCCGTTTGAGTCGAGGCGGATATGGCACTATTGTTACTAACTCTCAAGGTATCCAACCCTTCGAGGATAATACCCTCACTGCTACTAAAAATATTAGAGGCTAATATTTTTGCATCATTCTCCAGAGTCAACTGCTGGGTGTTTATCCGAACTTCTCCCGCATCGCCACTATCTGTAGCCGCCGCCGATAGTTCAACACCATCAGTGAGGGTAAGTTGGCGAGTCGTCACCTCTACATTACCCGCATCCCCTGTACTCCTGCTTTCTACCGCTAACCGCCCTTGTCCAGCAATCGTAATCGCTTGCGGCGCACTCAGGATTAAATTACCACCTGTACCACTTCCAGAGGTAGAAGCCGAGACTTGGGAATTGGGCGCTAAAGTAATGTCTAGGGTAGATTCATTCTGATAGGGGTTCAGGGTTAAGGTGCCGGCGGGGGTTTGTCCCTCAGTTTCAGCAAAGACACCCACGATTCCGGCTAAGTTCATCCTGGAGGCATTTAAGGTGATACTACCACCGCCTTCCGTATTGGTGGCGGTATTGGTGGCGGTAGCGGTGATGCGGGCGGTGTCGGAGAGAGTTAAGGTTGGGGTATTCACAATAATACTGCCGGCTTTGCCCGCCCTGCGGGTTTCTACAGACAGAACCGGGGAAAAATCATCCACACCAAGACCAAGATTCACGGCGGTGGTAGCATTAACGGTAATCGTGCCACTATCTCCACTACCTTCGGTGAAGGCGAAGATTTCTGCTCCTTGGGCAATGGTTAAGGTAGAAGTGTCTAGGGTAATTTCTCCGGCGTTTCCAGTTCCTGTGGTTGAGGTGGAAAGTTCCGTTTGTTGGATGTTTAAATCCGTGCTGGTAATTCTAATCTCGCCAGCATTGCCTGCGCCTGCGGTTTCTGTGGTAATGGTTCCTTCTCCCTGAATTTTAATGGAGTCGGGAGCCTTAATTTCTATATTTCCTCCGGTTGCTTGGTTAAAAGTGGAATCAGTGGAAGCAGAAATAGATGTTCCCTGTTCAAGGTTAATATTGAGGTTTTCTCCGTTGGGGTGGGATTGAAGAATAATATTTCCCGCATCGCCAGAACTTGCTGTGGTGGTGGCGATTTTGGCATCATCTTGCAGGGTTAACTCCGGGGTGGTTAAGGTAATATTTCCAGCATTGCCAGAGTCTCCATTCCCCTGTCCATTTGTGCTGGTAACCAGTTTAGCACCATTGCTCAGAGCAATAGTCTGCTCAGCTTGCATAAACACACTGCCTGCATTCCCCTGTCCATTTGTGCTGGTATACAGTTGAGCGCCATTGGTGAGAAAAAGTGACCCAGTGGTAATGTTGATATTGCCACCATTGCCTTGAGTTGTCGGGGTATTAACAATTGTCCAAATTCCGCTAGGGTATCCTTGCTGATCCTTTCCAGCAAAAATAGTAGCATCACGGACATCAATGCTTACCATGCCTGCGTTTCCTCGTCCGCTGGTGTAGGACTGTAGTTGACCACCATTGGTGACAGAGAGTGACCCAGCTATGAGCGTAATTTCGCCCCCTTTGCCCTCCGCTGCTTGACTAACATTGGTGCTGATGCTGCCATCTACCAGAGAAATACTCTGCTCGGCTTGGACAAACACACTGCCTGCATTCCCCTGTCCATTTGTGCTGGCACTCAAAACGCCATTGGTGAGAAAAAGTGACCCAGTGGTAATGTTGATGTTGCCACCATTGCCTTGTGTTGTCGGGGTATTGACAATTGTCCAAACCCCGCTAGAGTATCCTTGCTGATTCCTTCCAGCAAAAGTAGTAGCATCACGGACATCAATGCTTACCGTGCCTGCGTTTCCTCGCCCGCCGGTGAAAGACCGTAGTTGAGAGCCATTGGTGACAGAGAGTGACCCAGCTATGAGCGTAATTTCGCCCCCTTTGCCCACCGCTCCCTCATTCACAGTGGTGTTAATGTCGGAATCTACCAGAGAAATACTCTGCTCGGCTTGCATAAACACACTGCCTGCATTCCCCTGTCCATAAGTTCTGGAATTCAATTGAGTGTCATTGTTGATAAAGATAGATTGTGCATCAATCTTTATGTTTCCCCCATTACCTGCTCCATAGACATCACTTGTGATCGAGCTATTGTCAACCCACACTACTCCATTCTCACTTGTAAGATTGATATCTCCGCCACTAGCAAGTGGATTAGATGTATTGATTGTTGTATTCAAATTTCCCACACTGATGTTGCCGTTTGTAGCGTTGAGATTGATTGAGCCACTTTCTTGATTAATAGGAGTTCTAATTAGCAGTTGTGTCCCTATCGCTTCTCCCCAAGGTGCAGCATCACCCGCCCCGAACAACGTGCCCTCATCTTCATACGGATAAGTATCAGTAACACTCAAAGTCCAAGTTCCCGTAGGGTTCTCACCTTGAAAAACCCCCAATCCTCCAGCACCTGATGGTTGGAATGTTCCATTAAAAGGAGCATCACCTTGATTAATACTCGTTTGTGCTTCATCATCGAGGAGGGTGTCTTGGAAATTATCACCATCATCTCCCACACCACGGAACAACTCTAACTCTGTCCCACCAGGCGAGGTGAGAAAAACAGCCAGGTCACTATTCCAGGTATGTGCTGCCGAAAACCGCACATCAAGATTCTCCACAGTTGGCACTGAATCCGGCACAGTGAAGGTGAAATTAGCGGTTGTTCCATTGTCCGGAATTGCTCCCCCCGCATCCACATCCACCGTAATCAAGTCACCCCCCTCAACCAACAAGGTATTAATATTCCCCAACTCCAAACTCGCCCCAGAAATAACAATATCCCGCCCATTCGTATAGAGAGTATCTCCGAGAGTATCCTCCATCACCACCGAACCCACCCCATCACTATCCGCATCAGCCGTTAACGCAATCCCCCCACTCCCCGGCGCAAACTCCAAAGCATCATCAGCTAAATCCTCAATCCGAATATCATTCGTCGCCTGTAAAACAACATTCGTATCCCCCGATAACCCCTCCAACTCCGACTCATAAATCGTCGTCGGTGTCGCATCATCAATCTCACTCAACGGCGCACTCAAAATCGTCCCCGCCACCCCAGAATTATCCCCAGCAAACGTATCCTCACCATCCGTCGCACCATCCCCAGTACCATTGGCAATCACAATATCCGTCGGGTCAAGCAACAACGTCCCCCATAACCCATTCACAGCACTCGTATCAACATTCCCCCGAAATATCAGATGTTCTTTCCCCGACACCTCCACAAATCCCCCATTTCCCCCCTCACTTCCCCCACGGGCGCTAATCGTGCCATAAAACCCCGTCACCTCATCCGCCCAAACCAACACCGTACCCCCATCCCCACTGGATAAAGGGGAAATAGCATCAGCATTAATCCTCACACCCCTATCAATAAACGTCCGTGCTGCTGTAGGAACATCCCCTTGCCCTTGAAACCCTCCCCCAATCAACACCGTACCGCCCCCCATCTCTGAGGACACATCAATCCCAGCATTCTCGAATAAACCAATCCTCTCTCCCAACACCATCACCGTTCCCCCAGGTGCCACCAGAGAACCCGTACTCGTCACCTGATTTCCATAGAACGCTAAGGTTTGCCCCGACTCTACCGCTAAATTGCCACTATTATTAATGTCTCCAGTTGGTGGCGTGCCATACTGCAATCCCGGCGTTACATTAATCGTCAACAACGGCGGCGCTTGGGGATTCGTCGCACTAAACTCACTCCCATCCGGAAACGTAAAACTATTCGCTGTACTCGCCACAAACGAACCGCCAACATCCAACCGCGCATTCTCCCCAAACACAATCCCATTCGGATTAATTAAAAACAGATTTGCCGTACCATTTGCCCGAATCCAGCCATCAATATCCGAGATATTAGTCCCCGTCACCCGCCCTAAAATATTCTCAATATCTAACCCATTATTAAAAAACGCCTCACCCCCCGTCTGTACCGAAAACTCCTCAAAACTATGGAACAGATTCACGCCCCGCACTGTTCCCCCTTCAATCAAACAAACCGGACATCCCGTCACCTGAGAATTAACCGGGAGAGTATTATCCGGGACAATTTGCGCCCGCACCGCGCTTGGGGTGATGAGTACAAGCAGCCAGAAGGCAGAGGGTAGAGGGCAGAAGGCTTTTTGCTTTCTGGCGTTTGGTCTATTCTTAACGGCTGGTTGCTTGAAGCCGCGCTGTCCTAAACACCCTAAGACCATGGGACTGACGACTTTAAGATAGGGAATAACTAAGTTCATAAACCTTCATCCTACCGCGTTATTTACCTGTTTCTGTCTTCTGTGCTACATGAGTTTCTATAATTAAACAGTCTGCCAACTTTCCCAAACATCCCCCCGCCCTGGATTCAGGAGAGCGAAACGTTTTCGGTTGAGCTAATTCCAGAATCTGATCAGAATCATTGGCTAATTTTCCGTATAATCTGATACGTTTACTAAGGAATTTTCCTTCTTTCTCCGCTTCAGGTTGTACCTGGGTTAATTTATCGTACTCTAAACTCCAGTAGTTAAGGTACAGCAACAAAATCATAGCCGTAACCGGAACGAGAACCTGGCTCAATCGTGACAAGTTGGCTCAAAGGATTGGTCAACTGATTTTTGCGATCGCCTGATGGTAAGAATTGTACCTTACCCGTTGCCCCATCAACACTAAAACTTTCTGAACGTAGGATTTCAGCCACCCCTTGGCGAGTCGGATTCTGCTTCAGTGCCGCAATCAGGGCTTGGGTGGCATCATAAGATAAGGCGGTGCGCCAGCTTACATCTGCCCACCAAAGCTTTCTTGATGTCTGGGCAAAGTTGGACTGAGAATTGGCTGTAATGTGCCCAGGAACGGCAATGACTATACCACTAGCATTTTTTTCAGTAGCCTTTGGAAACGCTGCCAAGGTTTTCGTTCCATACAACGCATCTCCTCCTAACACAAATTGATCCGGGCGCTTGGCTTTCATTACGTCTAGGGCATCATCGAGTTCCTGACTATTGGGCATTACTACTAGAACTAGAATAATTTACTATCTTTTTGGTCATAGGATTCCCATCCTCGGTAGGGATTATTTTCTAGATTAAGGGGTGGTGCATCCTCTAAATTATCTCGGTTAAATCCAGGCAAAAGGAAAAAGAATTCTCCTTTTTGATGTTTTTTCAGTGGATGGCTTTGGCGTTGTTTTAACTAACAGTTTGGCATAGTAAGTCCGGAAGAACCGATCTATCTCATGCGATCGCACAGTGGTGTAAGCAGGAGGGACCTTCAGCACAGCTTCAGGCTTGGCGTCACGTTGTCTCTGGCTTCGTGGGGGCTACAGTAGAGACATTCTTGGCGAGGAATCTTGAACCCCTGGAAACTCCATCCGCTTCACAAAATAAAGCCATGTTGCAACAGGCGATTAAGTCAGGAGAGTAGTGGCGCAACGATGAGTGTAGAGACGTTGCATGCAACGTCTCTACAACTAAACCCGCCCCGACTTATTTTCAAAACCTTACCGAGATCGTTGAGAGAAAGCCATTCTCCCAAGCGATCGCCAATTTCCCGTGCAGTAGCGTGAACATGTTGTGCTTTCCCTGACATGCTCCCTCTAGTTATCATTAATTCTAACGGGATTGTATCTGTGTGCCATCAACCGGATTCAATAGGAGTCAATTTTTCCTAGCATTCCCGTTAGTCGTCTTTAGACGACTTGGGCTTTTAGCCAAGAATTTGAATTCTTGGCGAATACCATAGTTGACTGACAAAATTAGCGGTAATTTTTGTGTCTGATTAAAATCGCAATCCTACGCCACCCTGCACTGAAACCGCTGTTCCGCCTCCGTTACGATAGGCATCAAAGGCAATAATCGCATTCCCAAAAAGCACCGTACTACCCCCAGGAACAACATAATCAATCCCCGGTTGCAAGGCGAAACTGGTTTTATCTCCCACCGGTGAGGGCGTATCACCACTGGCAAACGCCGCACCCGCCCCCAGATAAACATCCGTTTGCCAGTTGAGGGGAAAATCATAAGAAATAGTTGGCACCACCGCCGTACCTGCACCAATCAGGGCTTGTGTTCGTAGAGAGACAGGAAGTTCTAAGAGTTTGTACCGTGCCGCCAAAACTCCCCCAAATTGCCGCCCTTCACCGCGATCATCTTCTTCAATACCGAATGTACCACCAACTCCCACATAACTGCCGTAAGCGGCTTGAGCTGATGCTGATGTGGGGGTAAACGCCATACTCGCGAGTACCGCTGTGGCAAGGGTTACGCTGATGCCAATAAAATGTCGCATATTCGGACTCCTCAGTACTGATGTCGCTGATTTTAGCTTGTGACCTACCTGACTTTCCATGGGGTGTCTTGAAACGCGAGCAGATTAAGGAGATTAAGGAATCTGATTCAAGGGTTTGAATCAATCAAAACCCCACTAGGAGCATATCAGGGAAAGTCGGGGCGGCTTTAATTCATTGGGGTGAGAGAAAAAACGAGAGTCGTAAAACCCGCTCCTATACAGGTATATGGGAGAATGACAAAATCCCAGAAGAGATTATTTTGCCGAGGATTAGTTAACATCAATGCCTGATATTGTCGATATTGCCGTTAGTGCGGATTCATTCCAAACCCTGGTAGCTGCTGTGCAAGCGGCTGGTTTAGTGGACACTCTCAAAAGTCCTGGTCCTTTTACGGTTTTTGCACCCAATGATGCCGCTTTTGCTAAGTTGCCACCAGGAACCATACAAACGTTGCTCCAGAATATTCCCCAGCTTACGCGAATTCTGACGTATCATGTCGTTTCCGGGAAATTGACTCAAGCTGATTTAGCCAAGGTCGATTCGGTAACTTCTGTTGAGGGTTCGTCTATCCGAATTGACTGTTCTGATGGTTTTGAAGTCAAAAATGCCACGGTTGTTGCCCCTGACATCGAAGCAGATAATGGTATTATCCATGTTATTGACACGGTAATTCTCATGGGGTGAAGTCACCATCAAAAGGAGGATCAGACCCCATTGAGTAAAGGGCGACCCGACCCGATTGAGTGGACGGGTGTTGTTCATTGATGTAAGCGGGTCGCCCCTACAGGTTGTTAATTGATGTCCTATCGAATCAGGTTGATTGCACACAGAGGTAATCACCTCATAATGAGAGTTACAGCCATGTTTCGTGAGGTTGTTTAACCCGATTTGATGTCAGATTTAAATTTCAGGTGGGCAGTATTCAATTGACTATGTTAACCTGTTGATTTTGATGCTAGTTTAGAG
This sequence comes from Coleofasciculus sp., assembly GCF_046539235.1. Classification (GTDB taxonomy): domain Bacteria; phylum Cyanobacteriota; class Cyanobacteriia; order Cyanobacteriales; family Coleofasciculaceae; genus Coleofasciculus. The sequence goes on along the minus strand of NZ_JBKHHI010000215.1, from coordinate 3,385 downwards.
TATTGAGCGCCTGTAAATCCGGCAACGTCAGAAGATATTGAGAAAAATTCTATTTTGGCAGCAGCCTGTTGAATTATACCAGAATTTTGTGGACTAGACGACCCCCACGTTTCATTGGCGAAATGAAAATAAAAGTTAACGGTCATCCGGATTGTGCCGTTTCCCTAATGAAGACAAAAGGAAAGCCAACTTGTAAGGTTGAAGCAGTCATGACAATGAAGAATGGTCAATGCCACTCCTGTGGATCTTATCAGATCAGAAGTAACAAAAACCGAAAATTTCCCGCACTGAATACGATGACGCTAGGATTAGGAAACTCCAGCGCTCGTTATGCTGCACTGGATACCTATGTTTGTGTCAATTGTGGCTATGTTGAAAGCTACGTGGCTTCGGCGGACGATCTAAACTACATTCAAGAGAACTGGGCAAAAGTTGAGGCTCCCTGTGAGAATGGAACGCGATCGCCCAAAAAAGTTGAATCGCTTCCTTCTAGAGCGCACGAGGAGTTCAAGCGCCGAGCCATGCACGGTTAATCCTGTAGATGGCATAATTTGAGGATATCATTCTTGCCAATAACCTAGATGCTTACGAGCCGCGTCTGTAGCAACCCGCCCGCGAGGGGTTCGATGTAAGTACCCAATCTGTAATAAATACGGCTCATACACTTCCTCAATCGTTTGAGCGTCTTCTCCAGTTGCTGCGGCTACGGCTTCTAAGCCCACAGGTCCCCCTTGGAATTGTTCAATCATCACACTTAACACCAGCCGATCCGTCCAATCCAAACCCGCGGGATCAACATTGAAGACTTCCAAGGCTTCGGCGGCGACGTCTGGGTTAATCACACCCATCTTTTTCACCTGAGCATAATCCCGCACTCGCCTGAGTAAACGATTGGCGATGCGGGGAGTTCCCCGTGAACGACGGGCAATTTCTATCGCTCCCTCTTCGCTCACCGGCGTTTGTAATAATTGGGCGGTGCGTTGCACAATTAGACTCAATTCATCGGGTTCGTAGAATCGTAAGCGCTGGATCAAACCGAAGCGATCGCGTAAGGGGGAGGTGAGTGATCCCACCCTTGTCGTCGCGCCAACCAGAGTAAACTGGGGTAAGGGAATACTCCGAGTTCGCGCTGATTGCCCTTTGCCAATCGTAATATCTAATCGATAATCCTCCATCGCCGGATACAATAGTTCCTCACTCATGCGTGTGAGGCGATGAATCTCATCGATAAACAAAATATCTCCCGGTTTCAGATTGACTAAAATCCCCACAATATCCCGGGGGCGTTCCAAGGCTGGCGCCGCTGTAATTTTACAATTTGTCCCCATCTCCGTCGCCAAAATTAGCGACATTGTGGTTTTCCCCAATCCTGGCGGTCCATACAAGAGCAAATGATCTAAAGCCTCATTTCGCGCCTTCGCCGCCGCGATCGCAATTTCTAAGACATCTTTGAGTTCTTTTTGCCCAATATAGTCGGCTAACCGATGGGGACGAATCCCCTCCTCTTGGTTCTCTGTTTCATCCCCTGTCGCCGTCGCTAGTAACAAGTCTGTTTCCAAGTCTTGCTGACGTTTCTTACGGTGACCCTTTTTTTTCTGACGGGATTGGGGTTGTGGGTCGGGTTCTTGAGATTGTCTAAAGGAGGTTATAGCCATGATTTCAGCCTATCATTTCATCTGCAACCAAAACACTCAGGCGCAAAAGGTTTAGATTAGTTAAGGAACTCAGTATTCTCCCATCACACAGCGTAAGACATCTGACATGCTAGCTAAACGAATCTTACCGTGCCTGGACGTAAAGGCGGGGCGGGTGGTCAAGGGCGTCAACTTTGTAAATTTGCAAGATGCGGGTGATCCCGTGGAATTGGCACAAGCTTACAATCAAGCCGGTGCTGATGAACTGGTGTTTTTGGATATCACTGCCACTCATGAAGACCGGGATATTATTATCGATGTTGTCTACCGTACCGCAGAACAGGTGTTTATTCCCTTAACGGTGGGCGGCGGTATCCAATCCTTAGAGACTGTTAAGTTATTGTTAAGGGCTGGTGCCGATAAAGTCAGTATTAATTCGGCGGCTGTCCGTAATCCAGATTTTATCAATCAAGCTAGCGATCGCTTTGGCAATCAATGTATTGTGGTGGCGATAGATGCCCGTCGCCGTGTCGATCCCAGCCATCCGGGTTGGGATGTTTTCGTGCGCGGCGGACGCGAAAATACCGGACTGGATGCGATCGCCTGGGCAAAAGAAGTCGAACGACGCGGTGCGGGAGAATTACTGGTGACCAGTATGGATGCGGATGGAACTCAAGCTGGGTATGACTTAGAGCTAACTCGCACCATTGCCGATCAGGTGGAAATTCCGGTGATTGCCTCAGGGGGTGCGGGAACCTGTGATCACATTTATCAAGCCCTGAGTCAGGGGAAAGCCGAAGCCGCCCTCTTAGCCTCTCTACTGCATTACGGACAACTCAGCGTATCGGAAATTAAGCACTATTTGCAGGATCATCAGGTTCCCGTCCGGATGTCATGATGGTTCTCAAATCCTTGCCGATCTACCCTTAACTCTTGTGACTAATATCACACAATTGGATCGTTTGCAGCTACATAGACCACTGCTAGAATAGATTCAATGTTACATTTCTTAAATTATGTTGATTGCTATTTTAATATTCGATATTGCTCTAGTTGCTTGGTCACTGCACTTAATGCAACAGGCGTTTGACACACGAGAGTTTTCCTTTATGCTGGCTGGCACTTTAGTGGCGATGTCAGCCGCTGCCATGTTAGTCGTGTATTTCTTAATGGACAGCTATTTGGGCTACTTGAGTCGGATTGCGGCGGTTTCGGGTTCGTTTTAGTCAGGCTTAGGTTTGATCACTCAATGATCTGTGACGAGGCAATATTTTAATCAGACTTGACGAAAGGATAGAATCAAGGCATGATGGAAGATGCTGCACGGGGCTATAGCTCAGCTGGTAGAGCACCTCAATGGCATTGAGGGGGTCAGCGGTTCGAGTCCGCTTAGCTCCATTAACACAGAATTAATTCAACCTCTCCACAAAGGGTATATCCGTTCAAAAACTGCATTCATTTTTATCGGATCAAGGCTTATTTTGGGTATTTTATAAATCTTTAATTGTTTTGGAAACCTTTATTTTTCAGGGTTTTGCGAGTTTTCCAGCCCGCCCAATTTTGGGTGTTGGTGACGCGATCGCCGGACGACTCATCATGAGTGAGCTATGGGCGACAGCAGAGCGCTGTACCTGAAAGGTCAGCGTCGGGAAGGATAGCCCGACAATGGAGCAAAGCGGAATTGTCACTCAGGAGTATTTTGTTTTTCGACATAAGATTTCAGTTGGGAGACAGTAACCCCTCAGCAACTA
>NZ_JBKHHI010000214.1:0-11244 GCF_046539235.1 Coleofasciculus sp. | reverse complement strand
AAGCGTGAAAAAGCCTATTTGCCTTACACGGAAGATGATTTAGAGCAGGATTCACCAGGGATTCGCAATGTTATAACTCAAGAATAATTACTCCTATTTTTGAGATAAAAAGCTATAGAAAAAGAGCGAGGCTTTGAGAGAATTTCAGGTTAAACGAAAAAATGTGTGTTGTTTTACGCTATTTAGTCACAGATTAAGACTATTAGGATTGTGGGATTGAGTCAAGATTCGGCTATCTCTACTCGCCAAATCGGGTGATTGGTCTGATAATTGTTGAGTAATATAAAGAGAAAGCTAAAATAGGGAACTGTATCCCAGCCACTATTTTTTTGTAAACACTTGAACGAGAGGGAGATTCTAGCCTTGTCTGTCGAAACAATTGAAAAGCGTTCAACATCAACTGTTCGGAAACCCGCACCTCGCTATCGTGTTTTGCTCCACAATGATGATTTCAACCCGATGGAATATGTGGTGCAAGCCTTGATACAGACGGTGCCAAGTTTGACTCAGCCGCAAGCGGTCAATATTATGATGGAAGCCCACAACTCAGGAATTGCTCTAGTCATCACCTGCGCTTTGGAACATGCAGAGTTCTACTGTGAAACGTTGAAGAATCACGGCTTAACCAGTACGATTGAACCGGATGAATAGGGAGACGTAAGTCCTGAAAATTTTAAGACAAAACCTCCCGAAATTGGCACAATACCCAGCACCTATGCGGCTGGGTTTGTTTGTTCTTACCTTAGGGTTATTTTGGTTACCGTTAGCTGCGCCAATCTACCTTTTGGTCGATGACTCAAACCTAGTCACTATTCTGACGATGGCGCTATTGTTTGGGGAATTTCTAGGGCTACTAAAAGTTTGGGGACGGTTCGTTTATGGAGAACCTCAACTGTTAAAGCAGTATGGGTTGTACTCCTCTCGGCGTAATGGAATAGACTTGCTCAATGGGTTAAGTATTGGGCTGTTGTTTACCCTGAGTTTGTTTGTGTTAGAGGGGGGATTAGGATGGCTGAATTTTCAACCTCCTCCAGAACAATTGGGGCGGATTATTTTAGAAGGATTGGTTAGCGCTTTGGGTATTGGCTTAGCGGAGGAGTTAGTGTTTCGGGGTTGGTTATTGGATGAGTTGGAGCGAGACTATTCTCCTAAAATATCTCTTTGGGCAGATGCGCTAATTTTTGCCACACTGCATTTTCTCAAACCTATCACAGAAATTATTCGCACGTTACCGGGATTTCCGGGGTTAGTGCTGTTGGGATTAACTTTAGTTTGGGCAAAACGAGGACAAGGGCGTTTGGGTTTACCCATTGGTTTACATGCGGGGTTAGTTTGGGGTTATTACATGATTAATGTGGGACAACTGGTGCAGTATTCGGGTCAAGTGTCTCCTTGGATAACCGGAGTAGATGGTAACCCGATCGCGGGAGTCATGGGGTTAGCCTTCTTGATGGTGCTGGCGTTTTGGATCAGGGCGCGGGCTGTGAATTAAGCGATCGCGCCCTAGTGCCCCAGTTGCTCCTATTCTATGCCCGTCCGTTAATCTTCATCTAGAGCATCATCTTCCTCGTCGTCATAGTCATTATCCTCGACACCCATCAATTCAGTGATTTCCTCTTCATCATCGCCGCTCTCCTTCTCGCTCGGATCACGCGCCAGCAGACGATTCGTTGATTCTAACCACTCTAAAACTGAGGTTTCACGTTGAACGGCAATGACTGGAGCCAGTTGCTCACGAGATTCTTCACGCAAAGAAGGATTATACATAATAAATTTCAGTAAGTCGATAAAAATGATACCATATTTAACGGTGGATTGTCAGGACTACAGATGGTTAGCAAAGCCACGTTATTAGAAGCGATCGCGGGAAAAAATCGGGGGCTGTTGGCAACGGATACTGAAAAAACAGCAATTTTGGCAGCCGTTGCCCAATTAGAAGACCGCAACCCTACGCCACGTCCACTGGAAGCGCAGGACTTACTGGAAGGTAACTGGCGATTACTCTACACAACCAGTAGCGATTTGTTAAACCTAGGTCGGTTTCCCTTGTGGCAATTGGGTCAAATTTACCAATGTGTTCGCACCGCCGACGCGAAAATTTATAATATTGCCGAAGTTTCCAGCTTGCCTTACTTAGAGGGAATTATCAGTGTAGGAGCGCGGTTTGAACCCGTTTCCCAACGCCGCGTTAATGTCAATTTTGATCGGTCGGTTGTCGGATTAAAACGCTTAATTGACTATAAATCTCCGACTAACTTTATCCAGCAAATTGAAACGGGTAAAAAATTTAAGGCGCTTGATTTTAACATTGAAAGTCGAGAGCAAAGGGGCTGGTTGGAGATTACTTATCTCGACGAAAATCTGCGGATTGGACGAGGGAATAAAGATAGTGTATTTGTCCTTACCAAACCATGAATGCTCAAAGTACGGCGGTTTCCCTAACTCGCTTATCCCAAGGACAACTCAATCTGTTAGAAACCTGTCCGCGTAAATTTCAATATATTTATGTGGATCAGTGCGGAAGTCCTGTTTCACCGGAACAACAAGAACGTTTGACGTGGGGAAGTTACTTTCACCTGTTGATGCAACAACGAGAACTGGGATTACCTATAGACTCGTTGCTGAAGGATAATCCCCAACTCAATCATTGGGTTACGGCGCTCATGGATGCAGCACCAGAGGTATTTGCCCACCCTTCTCAAACCTTTCGGGATGCTGAACATTGTCGCACGGTAACGATGCAAGGCTATTTACTAACAGTTATTTACGACTTATTTATTGAAGACGAAAAAATCGCCCAAATTTTCGACTGGAAAACTTATCCTCTACCGACAAATCGTCATCGGTTAGCCAAAGACTGGCAAACGCGCTTATATCGATATGTTTTGCTTCAAACCAGTGATTATTTGCCTGAGCAGATTTCGATGACGTACTGGTTTGTTAAGTCTCAACCCCGTCCCCAATGTCTTACGTTTGCCTATGATAGAGTACAACATGAGAAAACGAGAGCGGATTTAACTGAGTTGCTGACTCGGCTATCCGGATGGTTACACCGCTATCAAAATGATCATATCCCGTTTCCCCAAGTTCCCCTATCAGCGGGTAAATGCGGTAACTGTAGCTTTGCGGTGCGCTGTCAGCGAACAGGGGAAAGTGCTGTTGGTGATGGTGATTTACTACCCAATTTGGCTGATATTGAGGAAGTATCGATTTGAAGGGAACAGGCAACAGGCAACAGGGTAATATAATTCACCCACCTCCGCACGCCGACTCCGCCACATCAACGGTGATTCCGGATAATCGTTCGTTTATTAGTAGGTATAAACATAAAGCCCTCTAACTTGACGAAGTATTGGGGTTTTAAGACTAGCGGAACTAACGATGATCTAATGGTGCAAGATCTAATGGGCTAAATGATTGTAATCACTCTCTTGAAGAAATAAATGAGTATTGCATCTCGTACAAATAATTACTAAACCAGGCTTCAGCTTCTACCTATTTACATCCAGCTCTAATTTTTAGAGAGGCTGGAACAAACTGTTTGTAAATCGGTAAGGGTTATAACTTCAATGATTACAACTAATATCTGGCTGGTCTTTACTGTTTACCTGATTTATGCGTTAATTAGTATCCCACTCTTTTTTATGACATCGGGGGGCTGGATGTCAATTTTTTTCTACATTGCCTTTGCGGGATTGTTCTATATCACCACAACAATATTTTTATTCTTTAGTGCAACGGCTCGGACTGCAAAGAGACGCACAAAGGTAAAAATAAAGGGAGGTTTTTTGCCAAAAATTATTGGGCTGCAAACCTTTGTTATTCTATTTAATTACGGAACCTGTGGCGATACGATTTGCTATCAAGGGTTTTTACCCAATCTTTTGGAAGAAGCGAGTTTTCCGGTGATTTTTACACCGCCATTTGTGGTGGTTTTGCTTGCCCTTCTGTTGTATTTGGCATTTTTGTCGATGTTTTTATTGGATGTGGCTTAAGGCAATAGAGAGCAGGGGGAGCAATGTTCCAGACGTGCCATGGCGCGTCTGGGAGCTGAGAGAAAAAACTAGAGGTATAATTAATTCTATGGAGGTTATCTAAAGACAAGACGAGATGAAACTAGGAATCGGACAGTTGACAAATAGCTTACTGTCTTTATTCCTGAAGTCAAACTGTCCATTATGCGATCGCGCCACTGATGCTGAATTGTGTCAATATTGTCAGCGTCAGTTACAGCGCTGTCAACTGAAGCATCCGAGTCAATTTTGGCAAGGAGAGTTACCCGTGTTTGTTTGGGGACATTATGGCGGCACATTGAAACGGGCGATCGCGGCGCTAAAATATGAGAATCATACCCAGATAGCTCGTCCCTTGGGATTCTGGTTGGGTGAGGCTTGGCTAAAATCTACGGCGGCGCGACAGAGGAAACATTTAACTGTAATACCCATTCCGATTCACCCCAGCAAACGACGACAACGGGGATTTAATCAAGCTGAACTCCTTGCTGAGAGTTTTTGTCAATTGACAGGGTATAACTATCAGCCCCACGGTTTAGAACGGGTTCGGGAAACTGAAGCCCAGTTTGGCTTATCGGCAAAAGAGCGATCGCAAAATCTCACGGAGGCGTTTGCTGTAGGTAAGCGTTTTGGCAAACGTCCACATCATTCACCCGTACTGATTTTAGACGATATTTACACCACAGGCGCAACCGCCCGTTCCGCCACACAAGTGTTACGCCAGCAGGGAATCGCCGTATATGGTATCGTTGCGATCGCCTCGTCTAAACAGGGACGATAGGGAAGATGGGGAAGCCGATGCATTCGTAGGGGCGACCTGCCGCCCAAAATTAACACGACCTACCGATTAATCTGATCGGGTCTAACCTACGATTTAACTTAATTGGCTAAATATTTTATAGTATAATTTTATTCCATTCCATCGCCTTTTCTTCAGCAAATATACTCAGATGCCGAATATTGGTTGTTGCAATCAAGACAGTACGTCCGGGAAATTCTTGACTCAAGAGACTCCATTGAGCGGAAATAATCATATCTGCATCAATATTTTGAGCATCCGCTGTAGGTATATGGCTTTGACGTGCCTCAGCCCAAAACTCTGCCGCCTTTTGCATTACTTCTTTAGTTAGTGGACGAAACTCAATTACATCTCGCAGATTATCTAGAAGTCTCACACCCTCACTTTTTATACGAATCAACTCTCGCCTAACTTCATAATCAGAAATTTCCGAAGCCACTACATAAACGGATCTAGACAGCAAAGAATACAGCCATTCTGTACATTCGTATACTTCATTCTTTTCCAATTCTGATACATCCTGAATTGGATTAATCAGCAATCCAATAACTCCAGAGTCTAAAACAATTATCACGTTATTATGAATTAGATTTGTTGCGTTTGTTTTCAATTTCTTCCATTCTTGCCTTAGCCCAAGCCATTGCTGCTTGATTTTTTTCTAATTGTTCTTCTGGAGTACGTCCCAATTGTTTCGGCATCCACCCTGATTCTACTTGTTCTACTAGAGCTTTTTTTTGCCTGATATCATCAAACTCTGGGACTAAAATTTTTATCGGTTGTTTCAAGCATACTGACATAAATCTAGTGAACGAATAAGAGACTTCTATTGGAATAGGTAAAAATTTATTAGCCCCTCTCTCATCCAAAGCAAATCTAACCAAATTTTGGAAAAATTTTAGCATGGCTATATCTCCTTGCTTTAAGTTATATTGCTGCAAAATAATATCTATCAATCTAAAGATATCCCCATACATATCCTCTATATAGTCCTTGTGAAAAATTTCACAGTCTAGAGAATATTCTTGGGTATTCGTAACTATAGATTGTGCCAACTCACGAAGATGTCTATAAGATAAGGATAGTTTCTCAACTTGATGTTCTGTTGGCTGAACTAAATCAAAGTAATCCTCTTGTTCAACGACGGGCATTATTATATACAAAAAGTATACAATTGCTTCACGTAAACCAGGACTAAAAATGCTACTATCAGCCCAGGATAGTAAGCGACTGCTGTGGATTGGCTGATGAGCAATTACGGAAAATCCAAATACTCTTTGATAGGCGATGAGAATGTTTCGACGTTCTGCTATAGGTACTTCCTGATAAAGAAACGGAAGTATAGGTTTTAGTTCATGAGTTAAGCCATATATTTCATATAATTGTATACTGATGTAATTGTCTTGTTTGTCTTCCATTTTGACGCTTCCTTGCCTTATCTATAGAGGGGCATTGCTGGAAAAATTTTAACAGATTACCTAAAAAACAACTACAAATAGGGAGTAAGTTAAGTAAATTGGTTTGGTAAAGATACTGGATTTGTGACGTATCGGTAATGACTTCAGGCATTGGCTAAATCTTCAGCTATGCCCACCCATAAACTTTTGTAACAAAGCCTTGACTATGGAACATCCATCCTTCAAAGTGCTAAGATAATTCAAATTAAACCGAAAACTCTTAGCGCCACTCAAAGCTGTTACCGCAGCTCTGAGCAGCTAACCCCCAAACTGCAGGAGCCAGTCTGGAAGCTAGAAGAAATACTAACACTCCTCTAGCCACTCCGACTTCTTATGGCAACTTGTGCGGGGTGGCTAAGATTTTGGGTCAATCGATTTAGGGTTGAGGATTTAGGCGTTTTTCCGGGCCAAACAGCCGAGATCGCCACAAATCCAGCATCAACTGTCCTAAATCAAGCCAACGCTACCGCAAATACCCAAATCAGGAGTGATTTACCATGTCTGAGAACTTAATCACGGCTGGGGTTGTTGATCCTCGCCAATTTTCTCTGGACGAAGTACGCCACCAAGTCGCTACATTTCTTAACATTCCCCTCCAGCAAATCGATCGCATCGAATGCTGGCAACACCAAATCTGGGTCAAGCTAGTGGAATCCCGTGCTATCTTTGTCAGTTATCGCAACTTGTCCCTTTGGATTGACGCTGGATTAGCGGCGATTGGGCGCTGTACCTCTCGTTCCCAGCTTGATGAATTGGGCGAAATCTTCCGTCGTGAACGTGACTGGTATGATCAGCATGACCAACCCGAAGCCGTGCAACCTTGGCGTCAGGCGTGGGCAAAACAGGCTGAATCCCTGAGAAACGAGGAAGAACGCCTGAAACCCATTCGCGCCCATGAGGAAGCTGCACAGGATTGGTATGGGGCTTGGAAACGGGTACTCTACTGTTGCCGAGATTTTAACCGACTTCAGGGATTAGCCGGGGAAATCAATCAACAAAGTCAGGAGTTTCAGGATTTACCTGAGATTATCCAAAAGATGCAGCAATTGTGGCATCAGCGTTGGCATGAACTATCGGGTGCGATCGCGTAAACCGTAGGGGCTTGGGAACCAAGCCCCTACCTTGTTTCCCAAGCCCCTACCAAGCCTCTACGGGTGGTGTGACTACATATAGGGTGTAGTTGAATGATGTATCCTTATATGTGGGGTAGCCAGGGTCAATCTGGATGAATCAGGAATGCTATTAGACCTGTCAGCTTACCATGAATGTGAGCGATCGCACCCCTTAACGGAATCCTTATCTCTCTTTGTCCTATGTCCTTCGTCGGTCTACATATTCACAGTGACTACAGCTTACTTGATGGCGCATCCCAGCTACCGCAACTGGTGGATCGGGCGGTGGAATTAGGAATGAGTGCGATCGCACTGACGGATCATGGGGTAATGTATGGCGCGATCGAGTTGATTAAAGTTTGTCGGGGGAAAGGGATTAAGCCGATTATCGGCAATGAGATGTATGTGATTAATGGAGATATTCAGGATAAGACGAAGAAGAAACAGCGCAAATACCATCAAGTTGTCTTGGCGAAAAATACCCAAGGCTATAAGAACCTAGTCAAACTGACGACAATTTCTCATCTGAAAGGAATCCAAGGAATAGGAATTTTTAAGCGTCCTTGTATTAATAAAGAATTACTCCAACAGTACCGTGAGGGATTAATCGTCACCAGTGGTTGTTTGGGCGGAGAAGTCCCCCAAGCGATTCTCAAGGGTGACGTGCAAAAAGCACGAGAACTTGCCCAATGGTATAAAGAGGTTTTTGGCGACGATTATTATCTAGAAATTCAAGATCATGGGTCGAGTGAAGACCGGATTGTTAACGTAGAAATGGTTAAAATTGCCCGTGAGTTAGAGATTAAAATCGTCGCCACCAATGATTCTCATTTTATCTCCTGTTACGATGTCGAAGCCCACGACGCCTTACTCTGCATGCAGACTGGGAAATTAATTTCAGAAGAGAAGCGGATGCGCTACTCCGGTACCGAGTATCTCAAGTCCGCCGAGGAGATGGCACAGCTATTTCGGGATCATTTGCCCGATCAGGTGATCCAAGAGGCGATCGCGAATACGCTGGAGGTAGCTGATAAGGTAAAACGCTATGACATTATGGGGGAACCACGCATCCCCAATTATCCCGTTCCCAAGGGTCATACCGCCGATACTTATTTAGAAGAAGTTACTTGGGAGGGATTATGCGATCGCATGGGATGTCGTTCTCGCAGTGATATTGATCCCGTCTATAAAGAACGGCTGGAATATGAGCTGAAAATGATGCAGCAGATGGGATTTTCCACCTACTTTTTAGTCGTGTGGGATTATATTAAATATGCCAGAGATCAAAAGATTCCTGTCGGTCCAGGGCGGGGTTCGGCGGCGGGTTCTTTAGTTGCCTATTCTCTGAAAATTACTAATATTGATCCGGTGCATCATGGGCTTTTATTTGAGCGCTTTCTCAATCCGGAACGGAAATCTATGCCTGATATTGATACGGATTTCTGTATTGAACGCCGGGATGAGGTCATTGAATATGTCACCCACAAATATGGGGCAGATCGGGTGGCACAAATTATTACATTTAACCGGATGACATCAAAGGCGGTATTAAAAGATGTCGCCAGGGTGTTGAATATTCCCTATGGGGAATCAGATCGGATGGCAAAAATGATTCCGGTTTCACGGGGAAAACCCACTAAGTTAAAGGTAATGATTTCTGAGAAAACGCCTACACCAGAGTTTAGAGATGCTTACTTAAATAACCCCGAAGTGCAGCGCTGGCTGGATATGGCAATCCGGATTGAGGGTACTAATAAAACCTTTGGCGTTCACGCGGCGGGGGTAGTGATTTCGTCCGAACCCTTAGATGAAATTGTTCCCTTGCAGGTGAATAATGAGGGGGCGGTGATTACTCAGTATTTTATGGAGGACTTAGAATCCCTCGGACTCTTGAAAATGGATTTTCTCGGTCTAAAAAATTTAACCACGATTCAGAAAACGGCGGAATTGATTCGCCAACATCAAAATATAACGTTAGATCTGGATCAGTTACCCCTGGATGAACGTAAGGCGTTTGAGATTGTGGCAAAAGGGGAAATCAAGAAAATACCCGATGATATAAAACAGACCTATAAGGTTTTAGAGAAAGGCGAGTTAGAGGGAATTTTTCAATTAGAATCGTCTGGGATGCGCCAGGTGGTGCGGGAGTTAAAACCGTCGAGTATCGAAGATATTTCTTCGATTTTGGCATTGTATCGTCCGGGACCTTTGGATGCAGGTCTGATTCCTAAGTTTATTAATCGGAAACATGGGAAAGAAAAGGTTGAATATCAACATCCGCTATTAGAGCCAATTTTAAAAGAAACTTATGGTACGCTTTGTTATCAAGAGCAGATCATGAAAATGGCTCAGGATTTGGCGGGGTATTCCCTGGGTCAAGCGGATTTGCTACGCCGCTGTCTGAGTGGTTCCACGGAGATTATTGATGCAGAAACGGGGCGTTTAGTGTCTCTAAAAGAAATTGCGTCCAAACCTGAGTATTGGTTGGGACGAGAGGTGTTGTCTCTGGATCAGGTAACGCAAAAGATTACTCAGCAACCGATTAGCGAAATTCATCCAAACGGGGTGCGAGATGTTTGGGAAATTACCACGAAAACCAATCGGAAAATTAGAGCGACAGGGGATCATCGTTTCTATTCACTATTAGGATGGCAGCCTCTGGATCAGTTTAAGGTTGGTAGTCGGATTGGGACGACTTTTTTGAGTCGCTATAAATGGCAAAAAGCTCAAACGTGTTATGCGGTGATAAAGAATAAGTCGCATAATCAGTCAAAACATTCAATTCCTCCAGACGTGATTTCCTTAATTGCCCAAGCGAAAAAAGCAAAGGGTATGACGTGGAAACAGATTGATCACGCTGCTGGTGTTCGACAGGGAACCATGTCTTCTGGTTTAAATTTTCAGAAAGTTCCCACTCGGAGTTTAGCGCGTCATCGAGTCCATAATTTTGCCACGGCTTTGCAGGATAAAGCACTGATGGCAATTGCAGAGTCTGATGTATTCTGGGATGAAATTGTATCGATTGAATATGTTGGTCAAGAGGAGGTTTTTGACTTAAGTATTTGCCAAACTCATAACTTTATTGCCAATGACTTTATTGCTCATAACTGTATGGGTAAAAAGAAAGTGGCAGAAATGGAGAAACATCGAGAGATTTTTATCGATGGGGCGGCGAAAAATGGTGTGGCAAAACGGATTGCGGAAGAGTTATTCGAGCAGATGATCTTATTTGCTGAATACTGCTTGAGTTATGATACACCAATTCTCACGGTTGAATATGGTGCTGTGGCAATTGGGGAAATTGTAGAAAAGCAGATTGAGTGTACGGTTTATAGTGTGGATGAGAATGGTTATGTTTACACGCAACCCATTGCACAATGGCATAATCGCGGTGAACAAGAGGTGTTTGAATATCTGTTAGAGGATGGTGCTACGATTCGGGCGACAAAAGACCATAAGTTTATGACAGATGAGGATCAAATGTTACCGATTGATCAGATATTTGAGCAAGGCTTGGAGTTGAAGCAGGTGGAGGTATTGCAACCTGTTTTTTAAGAGAGGGGAAGCCGCAGCATTAACCATCCTTAGGTTGATAGTCCATTTACAGGGGGAAGGGCTGTATTAACACACCATGCTACCGTTAAGGGCTTAGATTACCTTAGCCGCAACTGTAGCTTTTTAACTATTGTTTCTTTCTACGGAAGACCCGGACAAACCTAGCAGAGTATACAGCAGTTTGCTCTGCTATGCGGTACATTGTCGATCCCCCTCGCATCCCCGTGCAACAGAAGCTCCCGCATCCTCTGGCTTCCCCCGTGCAACAGAAGCTCCCGCATCCTCTGGCTTCCCCCGTGCAACAGAAGCTC
>NZ_JBKHHI010000213.1:0-11281 GCF_046539235.1 Coleofasciculus sp. | reverse complement strand
GTCTTCTTTCCAGCCTTTGGCTATTTCTTCCACCGCTGCACTTCGCACAATCAAATTATCATCAGATTGTGCTTTTTGTTTCAGCAAAGGTAAAGTGTCTGGGTCATCTTTCCAGCCTTTTGCTAATTCTTGCACCGCTGCTTGTCGCACATCCGAATCGTCATCAGATTCGACTTTTTGTTTCAGCCAAGGTAAGGTGTCTGGAGAATCATGCCAGGTTGTCGCAATTGCCGCAACCGCTTGAGTACGAATTTCCCGAACTAACTGGGCTTCCTCTTCATAGGATTTATAATAATAAGGTAAGTCATACTGAATTAACCCCTTTAACTGATTCAGTAATTGAGTCGCTGTTGATACAATAACCGAACGATTCCGCACCTCAGACAGACAATCCGCCGCTAGAAACACATTAATAAACTGTTCCTCTTCCCCCGGCTGATTCCTCAAATAATCCAGAATCTCCCCAGCTAACTTTGGCTCAATCATCCCCACAATTAGCCGTAACACTTCATGCCAAGACTCATCCTGCCAATGCTTACCAAATACCTCGGTTTTCAACTCATCCAGAGAAATTGTTCGTTCTTTCTCAAACTGCCAAACATATTCCCAGGCGCAGAAATATTCCAAAAATGTCCGATGTACAAACGCATAATAATCTGCCCCCATGAAACATAATATAAAATTCCGTTCCCGCAGTTGCTTAATCATCACCCTAGCCACCGCCCTGGAATTATTAATATCTAGGGTTTTCAGATAATCCGTCAAAATTCCTTCTAACTCATCCGCCGTAATCAGATTACCTGCCAACCCTTTCTCCGCTGCTTGCATCTGATAAGCCACCCGACGCAGCATCGCCTGTTTATCTTTATAATCAATCGTTTGAATTTCTAACTGCTGATGTTCGACTAACGCCCGTTCTACATCCCATTGATGCAGCAATACTCGCGAGGCTTGGTTGTATAATTCCGGTCTATCTCTGGGTAATTCCTGATTGCGATTTAATATTGCCATCATGGTTAGCAATAAGGGATTTCCAGCCAGTTCGCGAATCGCTTTTGATGTATTAATTGCCCGTTGCAGTCGTTCTCGCTTCCGCTGTTTGTCTGCTTTATCGGTAAAGGTTAAATCATGCCAACGGGTAATAAATTCCTGAATCTGATCCGCCTCTAAATCTTGCAACATAAAATGCTCAAACTGGGCATCTCGTAACCGCTGCGGTTTATAACTAATCACGCGAGAGGTGACAATTACCCGCACATCAGGATAGTTATTGGTGAAGCGATGAATATCAGTAATTACATCCTCACGTTTTCCCGGATCAAATACCTCATCCAAGCCATCAAACATGACTAAAGCATTTCCGACTTTTAACTGTTCCACCAGTTGATGCTGATTCAGATGACAGACAATTCCACTGCTATCATGGAAAAATCCCAGGAAATTCTTACATTGTCCCACGTCGCGATTTCGCATATAGGTGCGTAATTCAATCAGCAGGGGAATCGGCTGTAAACTGGCGTCATTGGGTGCAGAATTTGCCCAATCTAATGCCAAATATTGCAACAAGGTGGATTTACCTGAACCCGGATCACCGAGAATCACCAGATAGGGATAGTTGTCTTTATCTTGAATAATTTCTCTGATAGAACAAATCGGCTGTTGAGAATAAACCTGTTTATATTCGGTTAACTCTTCGATGGATATCTCTGTATCAAGTTGATTACTCTCTCGCAGTCGCCGCTGATGTTCCTTGGGGAGTTCATAGACTTGGGGGACTATCTGATGAACTTGTCGCACATTTTGCGGAATGAATATTTGCCCTAGTTTCAGTTCATTATAGGCGCAGCCTGTTGTATCTAAACTGGATAGGTTTAAATGACTGTAGCGTTCCCGTAATCCTTCTTGATATTTGGTTATATTAAAATCGGGAGTAATTCTGGCATTGTCTCGAACCTGTTGTTCTATGGATTCTAGAATCTCTAATTCTAAAATTGCTTTTAACTCTAGCGAATTGCGGACAATGCGTTTCACCTCTTTGAGATAGGGTTTAGTAATCTCCTCCCAGTTAAACCCAGTTGGCATATCGGGAGAATAGCGCTGTACCCAGATTATCCTTAATTGATTGGCGTCGATGACTCGGCAATCTTTTTCAAAGGCTTTTCCTAACAGGGGTTTGACTTCATCGTCTCGGATAAACCGCTCAATTTCTAATTGATAGATATCTCTAACTTTGGCTTCAGTTAACTCACATTCAAATAATAATTCATCTTCGATGAGTTTGAGTAATTGCTGTAAAGCCTCACCCAGCGCTTTTTTCAGGACATCGGGTTGGGCGGATTGCACTCCGGTTTTAATGCAGTCTTTGAAAAAATCTTTAACATAGTCTTCTAAAGCTTCCCTCCCCAGTTTCAGGAGGATGTCCTTTAAGAGTAAATCCTTTAGGATAGAAACGCCCAGCGCTGTCCAAACTTCCACCATGCTGTTATGCCTACAGGATGCTTTATATCGTTTTATCTTATAGTAAGACATTGAGGGGTTGATAAGCTGAAATGCACCTAATTTACATATCCCGGCTGGCAGAGATGCCTACCCCACAAGAGTTAGGCTTTTTTGGGTTATACAGTTTAAATGCGGAGCAGCTTAGTTGGATGAGATCCTTATGTGGGGACGCAAGCCTTTATGCCTGTCAACTTAAGCGCAAAAAGGAAGCAATACCTTGATATAACCCTCCCCTTATCAAGGGGAGGGAACTGGAAGGGAAGGTTTCCCCCCTTAACAAGGGTAAGGTGGTTTCAAGATTAAGGCGATAATCTTTGATTTGGTGTGGGAGGATGTCACTGTATTCTTAAGCTGTAAAGCCAACGGCAAAAAGTAGAGACGTTGCAGGCAACATCTCTACTCTAGTTTTAATTCAGTTGGAATGCCATCAGTCGTTAACGAGTTGCCAATCCAACTTCTGTCGCTGAACGGTACAACATCGAAAGCTGACGGTTTTTGAGGACTCGTTGCTGCTTGCTCATCCGAGAACGAGCTTTATCTTGACTGGACACTAAAGTGGGTGCTTTTTCTGACGCAACACCATTATTAGCAACAGTCCCCGGTGTTTGATAACGAACGCCGCGATATTGCAGGTTGACTCGTGGTTGTAACACTGGCGGATTTTTCAAATTGCGGAATCGCCAGTCCCAACCCCGGTACTTACCACCAGCCTTTGATTCGACAGTTTCTACCGTAGGGGCATTGTATTCGTATTTGTTTCCGCGATAAGTAAGTTTCATGGTCTTCGCCTCGTAATGTAACTGTAGTGAGATGAGGCGCGTTCCTTCGGGAGTTGTCCCTACTTCCGTCTCCCCAATCATCCTTCACGGCTAATTGATAACTGATTGATGCCTAGAGAGATGAACGATTTATTTGTTCTGTATCTATTTTTACGGTTTTTCCAGGAATTGTCAACTTTTTAACAAAACTTTACCTTTTGAGGGTTTCCTGGGGCGATTGTCTAACACCACAATTTCCAGTATCAGACGCTAAGGTGATTAGTATGAGTGATCAAAGTAAAGGGTTCAAGGTTGTTGCCGATAATCGGCAAGCACGCTTCCGCTATGAGATTTTAGAGACTTACGAAGCGGGCATAGAATTAAAAGGGACAGAAGTTAAGTCCATTCGCGAGGGTCGGGTCAATTTGCGAGATGGGTACGCCCTGGTTCGCAATGGTGAGGCTTGGCTGTTGAACGTACATGTCTCGCCGTACCAAAGTAGCAGCCTCTACTTCAATCATGACCCGCTTCGCACCCGTAAACTGTTGCTGCACAAGCAGGAAATCAGCAAACTTGTGGGCAAGGTAGAACAAGAGGGGTTAACGCTGGTGCCGTTGAAAATGTATTTGAAGCGAGGCTTGGTGAAAGTGAGTCTGGGTCTGTGTAAGGGTAAAAAATTGCACGACAAGCGTGAGACCATTAAGCGGCGTCAGGATGAGCGGGAAATGGCGCGAGTCGTTCAGCGTTATTAAATACTCACCGGTCAAAATTATCTCTCTGCTTCCCAACAAGGGCGGGTTTAGTTAAGTTATCGGACATCGACAGAACGTTATCGGTAAAACCCGCCCCTACAAAAAGGAAAATATTTCATAGTCTGATAATTTGGTAGGATTACCACGTCACTCGCCCATCTAACTGCTGAAGTAGATCAGGTCCAACACCTGAAACCCGGTCAAGGTCAGCTAATGACGTGAATGGCTTTTGCGATCGCGCGGTAATAATTCGCTCCGCTAGTTTGGGTCCGATTCCGGGTAGCGTTTCCAGTTCTTCCTGGGTGGCGGTGTTGAGGTTGACTATCCCCCGAAAACTTGGGGCGTTCGGATCATTTGCCTGAGTAATTTGGTCACAGGATTGCTGCTGGTTCTGAATCCTGCGCTGCACCGCCACGGGAACCCCCAATATGGCATTCCTGTAGAGGCGTTCAAATTCACGTTCAAAATGAGCAGCAACTAGAGGACTATTAATTACCAACAGTGTCTCGTCATTTTGAGTATTGGCTGAGGCTGACCAATTATGAGACCCTGTAATCACTATTTTTCCATCTACCATCCCAAATTTATGATGTAACAGATCGCCGGATGGGAGTTGGGGAACACCGACTGTGGCGATCGGATCTTGCCAAGGGCGATTACCGACTTCATAGCGACATTGATGACTCATCGCCACACCTAATAAATCCAGTCCTTCGCTGTAGTAGCGATAGGCAAAACTGGGGTCGATTAACGCCTTAATTTGGACACCCTTTTCGTGGGCAGTTTGTAACCGATTTGCCAGTCGCTGTTCAGAAAAGACAAATAACGCCAGGTCAATGGTTTGGGTGGCGCTTTGCAGGATTTGCTCAATGAAACCATTACTGCTTTGACTCCAAGGTTGAGTCGGTGACGTGGGCGAAAATTTGACCGCCAGAGTGGTATCGCCGAGTATAACCTTTTGTATAGGGCGTTGTGGCTTTTTGAGACCAAACCGACTGTCGGGTGCGCCATCGGGTCCATCTCCCCACATCTGGTTAAATTCTTCCGTAAAGGAATTGGCTAATTCCACACTCTCAATTTTGAGGAGATTGTTAGCATTACCCCGACTATCCGGTGCTTGAAAGTCGCCATGAATATCACTGGTGGTAAAGTTAGCGGATGTCACCATAACTGTATATCCATCCACCACGACAAACTTATGGTGCATTAAGCCGCTACCTTGAGAGCCATCGGCTGTATCGTCTAGGATAGGAACGCCAGCATTTCGTAAAATAACTAGAGCATCTCGCTGATTAATTTCAGTGGGAGTCAGCTTGCCATCGTTATTACGGTCAATTAACCGTAAATTCTCTTGGGCGCGATCGCGTTCCCGAGGCGGAAGATTAGCGATATCTTGAGCTGAGACTTCACTCCAGGGGCGGTTGTAGGTATTTTCTAAGATAACTCTGACCCTAACCCCTGCTTGATGTCGTTTGACCAAGGCTTGAGCAATTTGCGGCAAGCGTAACTCTTGAACCGCAACATCGACCGTGGATTGAGCCGTCGCGATCGCTTGGGCAATAATCTCCTCTAAATTATCGCCCGGTCGAGTCACCAAGCGATAGGGTTCCTTGTAGGTTGTCGAGGGGGAATGGTTAAAGTAGACCTGAACAAAGGGATCTTGGGGTAAGGGAGGCGGACGGTGAACTTGAACTGGAGGAGGTTGACAAGCGGACAGAGTTAGGACAATCAGCCAGATGATACCTTGATGCCAGTATGATTGTGTCATTGAATCTCGATTAGATTCATTTATTGCTTTGATTATTTTTTATCATCTATGGGGACACAAACCTAGTAGGCTGTCAATGGAAATTCATCGATTGAGACAAACCGGAGAAGCTAGGAAAGTATAAGGTACAGGTGACTCTGATGCATTTGACTAGAACGGCTGGTCGGTGTTTTTCTGATTCAGTTGGAAATAAGACTCAATGATTTGTCCCTATTGAACTAACATAAAAATACAATGAACAACTTAAATCACGTTTTCCACAACCTGAATGGGGGAAATCACTATCAGGAAGACAACATGGTCACGTCCAGGGTTTGAACCCATACCACCGTTCTATGTCGAGACGAAAAAAGACATTTCCGTGCGGTCATAAGGGGTATGGTCAAACCTGCCACCGATGTGAGCAAGAAAATAAGGCACGGGAAGCTAAAAAGCAACAAAAGCAAGAATGGGAGTCTACTTTTGACAACGATCCCATTGATTTAAAGGATTTGCCCACCCATGTCGTGGTCAAAGCCCGTGCGATTATTGCCGGATTGGAAGAACAAAAGAACTACCGAGAGTTTGGCGGTAAGCGACTACGCCACAATCGCTGGATTGTCAGTATCCCGGTTACCCGTAACTACCGGATGATTTGTCATGACTACGGGAGTTTGTTGGTTCCCTACGCTGTCTTGTCTCACGAGGACTACAATGTGGATAAACCGGGCGAGTAGAGGGAGATGGGGGAGATGGGGGAGCAGGGGAAGCAGGGGGAGATGGGGGAGCAGGGGAAGCAGGGGAAGCAGGGGAAGCAGGGGAAGAGGATTACCCATCAACCATGAACCATCAACCATGAACCATCAACCATGAACCATCAACCATGAACCATGAACATCAACAAATGACATAAACGAAAGACAAATGACAGTATAACTATGCAAATCTATCTCGATTACAGCGCCACGACACCCCCCCGCCCAGAAGCGATCGCGGCGATGCAAGGGGTGTTGACTCAGCAGTGGGGTAATCCCTCTAGCTTACATGAGTGGGGACAACGGTCTGCCACTGTCGTGGAACAGTCGAGAATGCAAGTGGCTGGCTTAATTAATGCACCAGCCGATGCGTTGATTTTTACCTCAGGTGGTACAGAGGCAGATAATTTAGCCATTATGGGGATTGCTCAAAACTACAGGACACCCCAGCATATTGTAATTTCTAGCCTGGAACATTCCGCGATCGCTCAACCTGTGCGTTGGTTGGAAACCTGGGGCTGGCAAGTGACTCGATTGCCTGTGGATAGTGAGGGGCGAGTAAATCCCCGTGACTTGGAAGACGCCCTACAACCGAATACGGTATTGGTTTCTGTAATTTATGGTCAAAGTGAAGTGGGGACGCTACAACCAATTGAAGCATTGGGGCAAATAGCCCAGGATAATGGGGTATTGTTCCATACCGATGCGGTACAGGTGGCTGGACGGTTACCTATTAATGTACGACAGTTGCCGATGGATTTGCTGTCAATGTCAAGTCACAAGATTTATGGACCTCAAGGAGTAGGGGCGCTGTATGTACGTCCTGGGGTTGAATTAGTGCCACTATTGTGGGGTGGGGGACAGGAAAGGCAACAGCGTTCAGGGACACAGGCTGTTCCCACGATCGCCGGATTTGGTGTCGCCGCCGAATTAGCAACAGCAGAACTAGCAACAGAAACACCTCGATTAATTCAGTTACGCGATCGACTATTTAATCAACTTAGCGACATCCCTTACTTAAAACCCACTGGTTCGCTGCGACATCGCTTACCGCATCATGCTAGTTTTTGCCTAACCAATATCCCAGCATCTCAATTGGAGGGAGTAACAGGCAAAACGATGGTGCGTCAGCTTAATCTGGCAGGGATTGGCATTAGTGCGGGTTCTGCCTGTGATAGTGGTAAACTAAATCCCAGTCCGATTTTATCGGCAATGGGCTACAGTGAGCCAGAGGCATTGAGGGGCATTCGCCTGACGTTGGGGCGACAAACCACCGAAGCTGATGTGGATTGGACGGTGATGGTACTCAAGCAGGTTCTAGTCCGGTTATTGCCAAAACCTGTACTATTAAACGTTTGACAATCCGGTTGTGATCCCAAATCCGGGGAACGCTACCCCCGTTATAACCCATTCCTTACCTTGCGGACTACCCTTCGGCAAGGCTTCGCATACATTTGTATAGCAGCGATTTCAATCGCCTCCTCTTGCTGGGGACTGTCAACCCTTCCCCACTGCTGATATAATTTGTTATGCTAAATAAACGAAGTTGCTGGTGTAGCTCAGTGGTAGAGCAGCTGATTTGTAATCAGCCGGTCGCAAGTTCAAATCTTGTCACCAGCTTAGTGTCACTCTTAGGTGCGGATAGGTCAGTGCGGACAGGTCAATTACAGGAAAGTAGGCAGTCTGTTGATCATGCTTTCCCGGCTTACCCTGCTGGTACGTGAAAAGCTGATTCAACCTGACCAGAAATTTCGTGGTAAAATGGGTATCTGTACTGAACAGACCAAAATACTGATTGCTCAAAAGTATTCAGTAGAGTTTCAGAGCCTGTTTTTCAGATAAAAGTAAGTAAACTATAGATGGATATCAAACTGATTTTAGTGGTCTTAACCATTCTTTTTACCGTATCTTCTCTGATTTTTGGCACTAAGAACGGGTTCTACGATTCAGATAACTATCATGGCAACGGTTCAGCCCACTAATCTGGGATAAGCTAGCCCAGATATTTACGAGATCATATTGAGCAGTAGCCTGCTGCTCATATACCGTCTGTTTGTATACCGTCAAGACACTCGTTGGTTGATAGAATCAGGTTTTCTAGACAGTTAACCGAAAAGATTAGGCTAAAAATGCTGAGGAATAAGGCTTAGAAGCATTGTCGATGTATTTATGGTTCTTCAAGTGAGTTGGTTGTCAAGCAACTGGCAAAGCGCAGAACTGTCTTCTCAAAGTTCATGAGCAATCAACGCCCAGTGAAATCCTCAGCAGAGGATGAGCAATTAGCCTGTTTTGCCTATGGTGTTGGTCATGGTGCAGAGGGAGTTTGTTTGCTGATGCAAATGGGACCCCACCGCATCCTAATCGATTGTGGGTTAGAAGACATTTCGCCTCTAAAAGCTCAAGCTAATTTGCCGGCGGATGTGGTTTTATGTAGCCACGCCCATAGCGATCATGCCCAGGGGTTGCTAGCACTACACCAAGCATTTCCGCAATTACCAATTTACGCCAGTGAAGTCACAACTCAACTATTACCCCTAAACTGGACGCATTTACCGGCAAAGGAGATTCCCGGATTCTGTCAAGCGCTTCCTTGGCGATCGCCGATTGAATTCCGAGAAGGATTAAGCGTACAATTGTTTCCCGCAGGACATCTACCGGGAGCCGCCGCATTTTTATTAACCTATACCAGTCCAAATCGCACCTATCGACTCCTGTATACAGGTGACTTCTTTATCTCAAATTCGCGGTTGGTAGAAGGGTTGTCCATTGAAGCCTTACGAGGTATGAACCTAGATGTCTTGATTGTCGAAGGAAGTTATGGGACGGCGCGACATCCACATCGACGGCAACAAGAAAATCAACTCGTCGAACGGATTGATCAAGCACTGGCGGAAAATCGCTCTATTTTGCTACCAGTACCCACCTTGGGTTTAGGTCAAGAAATCTTGATGCTGCTGCGGAGTCATCACCAGTTTACTGGACGCAATCTGGATATTTGGGTGGATGGTACGGTTGCCAAGGGATGCGATGCCTACTTAGAACTCCTACCTCATCTCCCCCCATCGGTACAAAACTTTGCTCGCCATCAACCCTTGTTTTGGGATGAACGGGTGAAACCGCGTGTACGTCGCTTAGATGAGCAGCAACGAGGTGCGATCGCTCAAAACACCAGCATTGTTCTAACGGACGAAACGGCTGACTTGAGGGTTTACTGTCATCCCAACCCCACATCTTGGACAGTGCTGCAACCCGAACGCCTGAGATATCCGCCTCCAACCCATGAGTTGGGTAGTACGGATATAGAAACTTATCTGTTAACTGAGCATAGTGATTGTTTAGGAACCACTCAGTTAATCCATAATCTTCGTCCTCAACATATTATTTTTGTTCATGGCTCTCCCATGTATCTGGCTGACTTAACGGGATTGGAAGAGTTACAAAATCGCTACCATCTCCATACCCCATCCTCAGGAACTCTAATCGAACTGCCAATTGGAGAGACATTTATACAGCCAGCACCACCACCAGAAACTAATTACGAAGGAGAGCTAACCGAGTTAGGTACGGTGGTTACGATCACGTTACCAGAGGCAATTGCGGCTGACCCGCGCTGGCAAGATTTTGCGGATACAGGTTTAGTGGAAGCTCGTTGGCAAGGAGAGGAACTGGTATTACGCGGCTTATCCCAACGTGAACTGCTTAATCAGAGCAGTTCGGTGAAGATGCCTGCTAATATCGAGTGTTGTGCCAACTGTCGCCATCAACGGGGTCAGCGCTGCTGGAATTCTGCCTCTCCCCTCTACTCTTTTAAAGTTACACCAGAGGGATATTGTCCAGTGTTTGAGCCGACCGCACCTCCCCCAGAAACTTAGTTAGAAAATATCCCCCTGTAGGGACGGGTTTTACAGATAACTTATGGCGAGAACTTTGTCGGGGCGGGTTTATTCATATCTGGGTGCAACCCTGAATGATAGTAGTAAAACCCGCCCCTACATTAAACCCGCCCTTCTAGAGGAACAGAGGAGCGGGGGTAAATAAAGGAAGGACAAATAGCCAATGACCAATGACACCTAATTTTTTACTCTTGATTTGACTCAGGGAAGCGCGGGTGAATTTGTTCCGCTTCTGGACAATCGTCAGACACGAGCGGGTCAAAATTTCCTCGTGTCACAGAAGCCAGTTTTTGAGTAACTGAACCGATGCTTTCTAAGCGAACCATTTCCTCCCAGGAGCAAATTTCGTCTTCTTCGTCAGTTTCGTAGCGAATGGTGACTAAATCCCCTTCAATATCAACAATATGAGCGCGTTCAATCCAACGTTGCTGATCCCGCAAGAAAATACAGACCTCACGACCATCGCAACACAGTTGATAAATCTTGCGGTGTAGCATATTTTGCTTCTCCTAAGCAGATAACTCTTCCAATACGTCTGGGAGCAAGTCGCCCCGGTCTTTAGGATAATTCAGGGACAGTTTTTATCCAAGCTTAACTTCGGATAAGCTGACTCAGTTTTCCCTCGTCAACGACGATATCCCTACTATCGTTATACTTCTCGGTCAATACTTAAAAGTTTAGCTGGCATTTCACCGGAATTTGGATCATCAATTCAGGATATTTTTCACTAGACAGAAAAAACCTTAAGATTTTCAACGGAATCGGGAAAACGTTGGCTATAATTTGGCTCAAGGTAAAGGTGGAGAGCAATTTCACCTGTGAGCAAATAACCGATATTTGAGGGATTGGCATTGGTAAAGAGCCACACAAAGGAAAG
>NZ_JBKHHI010000212.1:0-11287 GCF_046539235.1 Coleofasciculus sp. | reverse complement strand
CGTAGTAGGCACTTTAGTGCCATCATGGTTCGTAGTAGGCACTTTAGTGCCATCATGGTTCGTAGTAGGCACTTTAGTGCCATCAGCGCTAAAGCGCTGACTACAAACGCCCGATTCAGTGACACCCATTGTAGGTTCCTTATTGATTATCCCTTGTCCCTTATTTTTGACGAATGAATCTTGACTAATCACCCTTGACAAATCTCCCCAAATTAAATCGGGTTGGACTAATGCTAAAACGTACTGCCATTCCTGTGGTGTCCAATTGGGATTGCCCAAAAACACTGAACAATCGGCAGCAATAGCGGCACTAAATGCAGCAAGAAATCGCCAAGGGTTAGATTCAGTCAGAATAATATTAGGAACGGTTTGACTTGGAAATAAGTTAGAAAATTGATCAAATAATTTCTGATTTATTTCTTGGAATTTATTATTGTCAAAACCAATTAACCAATCATTATTTCGCTGTTTTATATCAATTAAAATAGAATTCATTTCCTTAAACCCACCCCAACAAAAAATTAGGGCGGGTTTCGCACTATAGTTAGGGTAAAAAACCACAATTAATCCCTAAACCCGCCCCGACAAATACCCTTACCCCCTATCTCCTACCTTGCATAATTAACCTTACACCCGTGCTAGGCGCTAGGGTTACACCCCGTCGCTTAGGGCGCTCAGGTTGCTGCTGTGCCAGAATTAGCTGATACTGAGAGACAATTTTGGCGAGGACTAATTTCATCTCAAAGAATGCCAAAGCTTCACCAATACAGCGACGTACCCCACCACCGAAAGGGAAAAACTCATAGGGCGAAAATTTGCGTTCTAAAAAGCGTTCTGGTTTAAATTGATCAGATTCTGGATATAAATCCTGGCGATGATGGGTTAAATAAATGCAGCCATAAACTCGGGTTCCCGGTTGTAGCTGATATCCCATCAGTTCAACAGGTTCTTTCACTGCTCTCGGTACAGTTAAGACAGCCACAGGATAAATCCGCAAGCTTTCCTGGCACAAGGCTGTGAGATAAGATAAACGAGCAATGTCCACAGGGTCTGCTTGTTGACCGAGAGAGTCCAATTCTTGCAACAGCTTATTTTGCACGTCAGGCGAGCGATAAACCCAATACAGCGCCCACGCGATCGCAGTAGCGGTAGTTTCGTGACCGGCTAATAATAAAGTAAACAACTCATCATGCAATTCTTCATCTGTCATGGGTTTACCTTCTTCATCCTGTGCCGATAACAGTAGGGTGAGAATATCTGAACCCGAAAAGTCTTTCTGTTGACGGCGCTCTCGAATTTCCGCATAGAGTAGCTGACTAATTTGCTGCTTTAAGCGACTGAATGCACGCCAAGGCGTCCAATCTTTTTGCAACACTGGGAAAAAGAGTAATCCTGATGTGAAGGGAGATTTAAATAGCTCCATCAGGCTAGCAATTAGTCCCTTCAGTTGATTAAAACGCTCTGGATCATGAATACCAAAGACAGCATTTAAGATAACCTCTAGAGAGATTTCTTGAACCAGGGAACGAGCAACAAAGGTTTGACCTGGACGCACCTGTTGCATTACCTTATCCGTTAGGTCACAGATAAGTTGCCCATAAGTTCGGATGCGTTCGCCGTGGAATGGTGGCATTAGGAGTTTGCGTTCCCGACGATGATGATCGCCTTTTAGCACAAATATTGAATGATCTCCAACAATTGGCTGCAAAAGCCTATCTGGAGGAGCTGTAAATTGCTTGGTATCGTTGGTGAAAATCTGTTGTAGGGCTTGAGGATGACTGACAAACAACATACAGGAATGATTGCCAATAACAGGAGCATTGAAAATATCACCATATTGTTGTCCTGCTGCATCCATGTAATCCAGCGGCTTAGTAATCCACTGAATTTTTTGCCACCATTTGGGGGCTTTGGGTCCTTCGGGTTGTTTAGTTTTGACTTGAATCATAAGCTGTTGAGCCGTTGAATTTTGATTATAAATTTCTCAAAGGGAATAGAGAATAGGCAACAGGCAATAGGGAATACAGAATTGAAACGCACATCCACTTAGACAAACCAGTGATTAACTCCAAACCCAACTGCCCGATGGGGATGAGATAATTCTACAGCTAAATTGAGAACCGCTTGTCTGGCGATCGCACTTTCAAAGACGGAGGAGAATACCACGTCTAGATCATGGGTTTGACAAAATTGTCGCAGTTGTGTAGGAGATCCCGCGATCGCCGCTTTAATCACAAAGATTCCTCGCCATCCCTGCAGGTAACAGGTTTTGAGTTGGTTCAACGTAGCAACGGATTCATCAAGGGCGATCGCTGTTTTATACTGATCTTGGATTGCCCTGATCACATCAAACTCCTGTGGGGGCAAGGGTTGTTCCAGAAACTCGACAATTCCTGCCTGATCTGATACCTTTAACCACTGTTGAGCTTGATGCTGTGTAAGTCCACCATTCGCATCTAAGCGTAATTGAGCCGATGGGGGTAAGATTTGAACCAATTGGTCAAACCACCTCAGTTCCGACTCCATAGAGGTTACACCAATTTTCCATTTAAACGTGCGATCGCCCTGTTGCCAACCTTGCTGCCAAGAGGTTAACGCGGCTTCCCCAGTGGGCAAAAGATAACTGTATTTCAGCGACGAATTGGGTAACAACGAACTTGTTTTTTCCGTTTCAATACGACTCTCTCCCCCATCTTCCCCATTACTTGCGACTAACCCTTCCCACGCTGACTCAAAGCCAAACTGACAGGCGGGAAATTCAGCCGGAATCGAGAAAATATCGGTTGATGTAATCAGAGACGGGAACTGCTGACAAAAGGTTAGGGCTTGTTCTAAGGTTTCAGAACCAAACCAAGGAAGTGGGGCAATTTCTCCCCAACCCACTCGCCCCTTTTCATTCACCAGACGCAGGATAATTCCCTCGCGTACTTTCCAGACACCATGATGAGTAGTGAGAGGATGTCGAAATTGGCGCTGGTAAAGATGAAACTCAAAACGATAAGTCACCGGAAACCTTAAATTTTCAGTAGTCCGCGCAGGCGCCCTACCCCTCCCCAACCTCCTATGCTAGGCTGTGTGGCATTTAAGAGTGATAGAGGAGTGAATGAGAATGGGAGAAATGATCCCAACCTATGAGTTAATGCCCAACATCTGGGAAGTCTCTGGCGGATTAACGGAACGCGCTTGGATAGAAATCGATCGCGCGGCACTTGCCCACAACCTAAACCAATTAAAACAGCTTTTGTCTGCCAAAACCCAACTCATGGCGGTGGTGAAAGCAGACGCATACGGACATGGTGCGATCATGGTTGCCCAAACCGCACTCGCCACAGGCGCTTATGGACTATGTGTCGCCACAGTAGAAGAAGGCATTCAACTGCGAGAAGCGGGAATTGACGCGCCCATCATGATTTTAGGCGCAACCAATACCCCAGAACAAGTGCGTGCGATCGCGCATTGGCATTTACAACCCACTATCTGTACACCCCAACAGGCTTTGGTCTTTTCTGATACCCTAAGTCGTAGTCAAACACCCTTACCTGTCCATCTTAAAGTCGATACTGGGATGTCTCGCTTGGGAATGCCTTGGCAACAAGCCACAGAGTTTGTGCAATTAGTCCAGCGATTACCCCATTTAGAACTAGCTAGTGTCTATTCCCATTTAGCCACAGCAGATAGTCCAGATCCCACGGTGATGAGACTACAGCATCAGCGGTTTGAAGCGGCTATTGCCGAACTTCACGCGGCGAATATCGTCCCACCCTGCTTACACTTAGCTAACTCCGCCGCCACGTTAACTGACCCCGCCTTGCATTACGATTGGGTTCGAGTCGGATTAGCGCTTTATGGACTCTATCCTGCACCACATTTACACCCAAAAGTCAACCTAAAACCCGTCATGCAAGTCAAAACGCGGGTCACTCAAGTAAAAACAATACCTGCGGGGACGGGGGTGAGTTATGGCTATACATTCAGGACACAAAAACAGCTACGTCTAGCGGTAGTGGGTATCGGTTACGCCGATGGCGTTCCCCGGAATCTCTCGAATAAAATGACTGGATTAATTCGGGGTCAACGGGTGTCCCAAATTGGGGCGATTACCATGGATCAACTGATGTTGGATGTGAGTAATATTCCCGATTTACAGGTTGGTGAAATCGTCACCCTAATTGGACGAGACGGGGACAGGCAAATCTCTGCGGATGACTGGGCAATATCGTTAAACACAATATCCTGGGAAATCCTTTGTGGCTTTAAGCACCGACTCCCGCGTGTGGTGATTTAAAAGAACGGGTCTTCCGTAGTTAGTGTGCTACTTAAAGGCTCTTACAAAGGAGATTAGTGGACTATTTATTTCTGATGACTTGAAGCGCAAACTAAAAGAAGAGCTTGGCTGTTAAGCAGGCGACTTAAGACGAATGGCACGCTCCTCATATTCTGGTGGGCAATGCCCACCCTACGGAATATCAAGGGTTTTGGCGCTCCGAAAATGCTTATTTAACTGCCACCGGATCGGGAAAAACATAACGCCTCCCTATCCCATCAAAAACACACCTCAAACCTCCAACCGATCATCGGCATTGTCATCAAAATATGATATTGACCAGTGGCAGAGCGCATTGGCAAAATAATCCTTATCATTAAAGAGACGTATTAACATAACTCAGTATTCAGGCATCGCAACGCCTATCGGTATCAAAAACATCTATGCAAATTTCTCCAGAAAAAGTTGTCGATACCCCCACCCCAACCGTTGAGCAAATGACGCTAGATGTTGGGGGAATGAAATGTGCAGGCTGTGTCAGTGCGGTAGAACGACAGCTAGAACAGCAACCCGGAGTTATTTCCGCCCAGGTCAACTTGGTTACAGAAGTGGCTGTGGTTGAGTATGAAGTCGGTCAGGTTGATCCCGCCACCCTAGCGGAAAAATTAACCGCAACCGGGTTTCCGTCCCAACCCCGTGACTCCCAAGCAGGGGAAACCTCAGAAGAATACCTCACCCCGACTCAACGTCATGAACAAGAGGCAAAGGAACAACTGCGGCAATTAATAATTGCTGGTGTCCTAGTTATTCTCTCGACCATCGGACATATCGGTCATTGGTTGAATGGACCGATGCTACCCGTGTTTAGCACGATCTGGTTTCACTGGGGATTGGCAACCTTAGCCCTGCTAGGACCTGGGCGTCCAATTATCAGCGATGGCTGGCGCGGATTGCGGCATCAAACCCCGAATATGAATACCTTGGTAGGACTGGGAACCTTGGCGGCTTATGGGGCTAGCTGTGCCGCATTATTCTTGCCTCAATTGGGCTGGGAATGCTTCTTTGATGAACCCGTTATGTTACTCGGCTTTATTCTGCTAGGACGTACCTTGGAACAACGGGCAAGGCGTCAAGCATCAGCGGCTTATGAATCATTATTGGCATTGAAACCCAAGGTAGCCCGGTTAATTGGTAAATCCGCCCCCACAGCCACAGAACTGGGGATCGAGATTCCCGTGGAACAAGTTCGCCTGGGTGAGTGGTTGCGGGTTTTGCCGGGAGAAAAAATACCCGTTGATGGCGAAGTGGTGGCGGGTCAGTCGTCGGTGGATGAGTCAATGTTGACGGGGGAACCCTTACCTGTTCTCAAGCAACCTGGTGATCCGGTGACGGCTGGCACGTTGAATCAATCGGGTGCGATCGCGATTCAAGCCACACGCATTGGACAGGAAACCACATTAGCCCAAATTGTCGCCCTGGTGGAAGAGGCGCAAACCCGGAAAGCACCGGTGCAGAATTTAGCCGATCAAGTCGCCGGCTATTTTACTTATGGGGTATTGACAATCGCCACCTTCACCTTCCTGTTTTGGGATCTGGTGGGGACAAAAATCTGGACTCAGGTTCTAGGGGAAGGAGACTCCCTGATCGGTGATTCAACCTCACCCTTACTATTAAGCTTAAAATTAGCGATCGCGGTATTAGTGATCGCCTGTCCCTGTGCCTTGGGATTGGCAACCCCGACAGCGATTCTAGTCGGCACCAGCTTAGGGGCAGAACGGGGCTTACTGATTAAAGGGGGTGACATATTAGAACGAGTCCATCACCTCGATATCATCGTCTTTGACAAAACAGGCACTCTCACCCAAGGAAAACCCACCGTAACCGATTGTCTGTCTATTGAGAAATGGGCAGATGGGGGAGAATTGTCCCAATCAACAATCAACAATCCACAATCAGCACTCCTCCAACTTGCCGCCGCAGCCGAACGAGGCACAACTCATCCCCTCGGAGAAGCGATTTGTACAGCAGCAGCCCAACAAGAGTTACCTCTATTAGCCGCCAAGGATTTTTATACCGAAGCTGGATTAGGAATATCTGCCCTAGTGGACAATCAATCGGTATTACTGGGGAATGAAGATTGGTTACGTCAGCAAGGCGTGACTATTAGTGATACCGCCCTCTCCCAAGCCCAAAACTTAGCGGCTGTGGGGAAAACCGTGGTGTATTTAGCCGTAGATGGAGAATTGGCTGGACTCATCGCCCTAACCGATTTACCCAAACCCGATGCCAAAACCACCGTAGAACAGCTACAGGCGATGGGACTGCGCGTGATGCTGCTAACCGGAGATCAACCGGATGCTGCCGTGACAGTAGCACAACAACTTGCCATTGATCCAGCCAACGTTATGGCAGGTATCCGTCCCGATGGCAAAGCCGCCGCGATCGCCCAACTGCAAACCCAGGGAAACTGCATCGCCATGGTTGGAGATGGAATTAACGATGGTCCAGCCTTAGCCCAAGCTGATGTTGGCATCGCCCTGCAAGCGGGAACAGATGTTGCCCGGGAAACGGCGGGGATTATTCTCATGCAACCTAGCGCTACTAGCCCCCAAGCTGGCGGTTTGCTGGATATTGTCCAGGCGATTAAACTGTCTCGCGCTACCTTTAACAAAATTCGCCAAAATCTCTTCTGGGCATTGGGATATAACACTTTGGGTATTCCCATAGCGGCAGGTGTACTGTTACCTGGATTTGGTATCGCTCTCAATCCGGCTGTAGCTGGCGCACTGATGGCATTTAGTTCAGTGACTGTAGTTAGCAACTCTCTGCTATTGCGTCGAGGTTGGAACTCTGTAGACGAGGTGTAGAGTGTAGAGTGTGGGGTTTGAGGTTTCGGTAAAATACTCATCCTTTATCCCGCATCATCAGGCGAGACTGGGAAAATTCACACCCGTTCGTTCAATGGGTCCTAACCTTTATGTAGTAGAATACAAAGTAATGGTGGTGTCTGGATGATTCTTTTCAAGTCTCGCTTACCAAGCGGCGAAGGCTGGTAAATCTTAGGTTATCACCCGCTTTCCTCCCCGCCCATGTTAAGCATGGACTTTCTGCGGAGCAGGACAAAGTCCGGTATCCAGGGGGAAAGTAGGGTGAACGTGATAGCCAAATTGAGAAAGTTTTATCGGTACGAATTTACAGCCTACTTGTGGGATCTTCTAAACCGGGAGTGTAACGCAGCTATTAAGATCACCAGAGAGGAGTTATTACATAGTCCTCATGATAAAAGCCGGAAGCACTGCCAATTAGCAGAACCCCAAAGGAAGCCTACAGGCTCTCCAGGAGGGTCAGTGTAAAAAAATGTCACAAAATTGTAACATTAGAGTCTATGCCATGATCTGCATTAATGCTTATGATGATTGAATGGGGGGAAGACCAAGTTGAAGGTCGGCAATTCGGTCATTTCTTCTTGATAAGTTAAGGCAAGATTATTAAGCAGTTTGCTAATCTAAGAAAGCATAGACACAGCGACAGTGAATTAACTGCACTCTCTATCCCTATTTTTCGATGTTCAATGCCTGCAAAATCCAATCAAAACCATCTGTTAATTATTGAAGACGAAAAAGGACGCAAGGAATATACCTTGGAGGAACCCGTCTATTCTATAGGCAGAGATCCGGATGTGGATATTCGTTTGTTCTCACAATTTGTATCTCGCCGACACGCCACCTTAGTGCGGCGAGAACGGGAGGACGGCAGTTTCTACTACCGCATTGTCGATGGTAACCTCAAAGGTAAGACCAGCGCCAACGGACTCGTGATTAACGGTCGTAAACTTCAAGCCCACGATCTTGAAGATGAGGACGAAGTCGTCTTCGGTCCTCAAGTTAGTGCCAAATATTACATACTCAAGCGAGACTCTGTTCCCACTGGACCTCCCGATGAGTTTGACATCACCCTGATTAGCCCAAATATGATGGGGGGAGATCCAGAGGACTGGACACCCTGATTATTAGCCCAACTATGATCAGGGAAATCCAGAGGATTGAAACAAAACCAGAGGATGTCAACCAGCAACACTTTCTAAGAGTTGCCAATGGCGGTTTTGGGCAACCGCCTCTTGAACTTCATAAAACTTATCGTGGCAGTGGTTGTCTACCTGTAAGGGCAACTCTTCATTTTTGATCACGAAATTCATGCGAATTTCCTGATCGGTAGCCATCGATTTGTCAATCAAGACTTCCACTGTCACGAGTTTGGCAAAGGCAACATGACCGGGAATTTCCCGTGCCATGATATAGTCTCCCGTGTCATAGATAATGTCGAAATCGCAGGATTGTAAAACCTCAATCAACGATGGCTGAAGGTGATCGGGAGAAACTGCAACCGTAAATGAACAAGTGTAGCGAGCCATATTTAACCCTTGGCGTCAGATAGCTAGATCATTACATAAGATCTACCCAAAGCTTACCCACAAGTGGACATCTCTGGTACTTACTTCCTGCTTCACTCTGGCTGTGACGTCACTTAACCAGTCCACAGGCTAACACCACCTAACTGGCGGCTATCTAAAGTAACCTACCTAGCTGTGGTTTTTGGCTGGATAGGTATACCAATAAAGTATACATACTCTTGACGATAGATTCCATCGGGACAAACATCTGCCCATCTTTCACTTTATTCGAGGACAGGATTTTGGGTAACAATGGCGATAGATGTAATCAGATGAGGCGTGGATAAGGGGAAATGCTGATCGTGTTTGAGGGAGTCGAAGGCAGTGGCAAAACCACCCAAATTCAGCGATCGCGCGATTGGTTCCTCAGTAGTGGCATACTAGACATGCTGGGCAATAGCGGCAAACCCCCACCTGTAATCATCACCCGCGAACCTGGAGGAACCCCCCTCGGCATAAAATTACGTCAACTCTTACTCCAAGAACAATCCTCATCCCTACAACACCGTACCGAACTATTACTCTACGCCGCTGATCGATCGCAGCATGTTGAAGAATTGTTACAGCCTCAGCTCGACGCTGGCGCTATTATTTTATGCGATCGCTACACCGACTCGACGATTGCCTATCAGGGGTATGGACGAGGAATTGACCTCGCCCTGATTGAACAAATCAACCACATCGCCACAGGAGGGCTAGAAAGCGATTTGACCTTATGGTTAGATGTCGATGTCACAATAGGCTTACAACGGGCAAGAGAACGGGGAGTAGCCGATCGCATGGAACAAGCGGAGTTAACCTTTCACCAACGAGTACAGCAGGGTTTTGCCCAATTAGCCTCCCAGCATCCCCAGCGAATTGTCCGGATTGACGCCAATCAAAGCCCTGACGCCGTGCAACGAGACATTCAGGCGGTGTTACGTCAACGGATTCAAATACACGATGTCATGGAAAAATGACAAATGACCAATGACCAATGACCAATGACAATAATCGGACAAAAACAAGCGATCGCACTCTTAGAAGGGGCAATGACAGCCAACCGCATCGCCCCAGCTTATTTGTTTGTCGGTTCTCCTGGAGTCGGGCGGGCTTTAGTCGCCAGGTGGTTCATTGAACGGTTATTTTGTCAAGATATTCCACCCCAGAAGCAACCCTTAGTCCAGAAACGCCTACAACAGGGGAACCACCCAGATCTCCTCTGGGTTGAACCCACCTATCTACACAATGGCATTCGCTTATCCGCCAAAGAAGCAGCGGAAAAAGGACTCAAGCGCAAAACCCCTCCCCAAATCCGCCTGGAACAAATTCGAGAAATTAGCCAATTTTTAGGGCGTTCTCCCCTGGAAGCCTCCCGTCAAATTGTGGTGTTGGAACAGACGGAAACCATGGCAGAATCAGCCGCCAATGGCTTGCTCAAGACGCTAGAAGAACCCGGAAACGCCACATTAATTTTAATCGCTCCCAGTCCCGATGCTTTATTACCCACCTTAGTATCCCGTTGTCAGCGGATTCCCTTTTCTCGATTAGCACAAGACGACATGGCACAGGTACTACAGCAAACAGGTTATGGGCAGATTCTCCAAGAACCCTCGATATTAGCCATTGCCCAAGGAAGTCCCGGGGAAGCGATCGCGGCGTTTGAACAACTCCAAGCCATTCCCCCAGAATTACTGGCAAAGCTGAACCAATTGCCCCACTCATCCCCCATGGCGCTAGAACTTGCCAAGGAAATTGATAAAACCCTTGATCCCCAAGCCCAATTGTGGTTAGTGGATTATTTACAGCATAGCTACTGGCAACACCAACATCATACCCAAATTATTCACCAATTAGAGCAAGCCCGAACCTACTTACTTGGTTATGCTCAACCTCGATTGGTTTGGGAAGTGACATTCTTAGAGTTACAGGGTTGATCAGTGTAGTGGCGTGGCACACCTAAAATAGGGCTTTGTTTGTAGTAAGCACTAAGATTACTCTAACCCATAGCTGGAGAGGGCATTTCTGAAATTTTATCCCTCGAAACAAGCCAAATAAGCTCATGACTCCTAATACCTCTAAAGCAATGAGAGCTGGCTCGGCAATGTTTCTATGAGCGTGAACCAACGAATGGGAAACTTGAGGAAGAGAAACTACCACTTCTTCCGCTTGCTGCTCTGCCCAAAAAACGGGGATCGTAATTAAGGCAATTATAAAAAAACACCAATAACTTGCCCTTTTTAAATCTTCACTATCTTTGGCTAGGGCATAAATGAGCAGGAGTAAGCCAAATATAGCTCCGACGATGGGAAAATGGTTGAAAAGTAGATGGATATTTGTTTATGTCATTTGTTTATGTCATTCAGAGTTCGCTTATTCTAGGTGAGATGTCTACGATTATCTTATCGCGATCGCGCCCTAACCTCTTGTTTAATTCAAGGCAGCCGTAGGGTGGGTTAGACGATGCTGAATTAATCAACAAACCGTTTAATAAACGCGCCGTCATAACCCACCGAGTTATCAGCTTTCTCACCAATCAAAAAAAAATCCGATGAATCTCTTGATTTATGCTGTGATTTCCGGTACTATTTCAT
>NZ_JBKHHI010000211.1:0-11336 GCF_046539235.1 Coleofasciculus sp. | reverse complement strand
GATGGGTTGGATTAATTTGTGCGGTAGTTCATGTTCATTTTTCCATTTATTTCCAATACCTAATGCAATGCAACCCGATTGTATCCCTGACTTTTGGCGTGATAGAGTGCCTTATTCGCTCGTTGAATAATTACCTCAATGTTGGCATCATCTAATTGATAGCTAGCTACACCAACTGTTACGGTCATTTGCACCTGTTTATCGCCAATGCCTATGGTAATTTGTTCCAGCCGCTTTCTCAAACGTTCAGCCACACGCACCGCCCCAATACTATCAGTTTCGGGAAGTAATGTGACAAACTCTTCACCGCCAAATCGTCCACAATAATCTGCCTCACGTAATGAACCAACGATGCTTTTTGCCACACCCTTAAGCACTTCATCTCCCATCGTATGCCCATACTCATCATTGATTTGCTTAAAGTTGTCAATGTCAATCATCAGGATAGACATGAAACGTTTGTAACGAGAGGCTCGATTAAATTCTTGATAGCCAACCGTTAAAAAATGGCGGCGATTCCAGAGTCCAGTCAGGGGATCAGTAATCGCTAATTTCCTCAACAAATTCGTTAATTTTTCCTGTTCTTTAGCCAATCGATTCAATTGCTTTTGAGTATGCTTTAATTCTAAATGAGTTCGGACACGGGCAAGAATTTCTGCTGGATTAAAGGGGTGAGTAATTGTATCGGCTGCGCCCTTCTCAAATGCTTCAATTAAATACTCTTGTTCACGAATCGTCCGCATCAGGATAATTGGACTTGTTGTTAGGGGAGGTGGAGACTTAAGATAGTCGCACAACTCTAATCCACTCATTTTGGGCATGGTTAAAGCCATAATAATTAAGTCAGGCTTATCCAGGTGTACACGCTCAATCGCATCCTGTCCGTTGCTGACAAGAATTGTTTGGTAGCCTTCTGCTTCTAAAATGACATGGATAATTTGTAAATTATTGGGATTATCATCAACAATCAAAATTAGGAAGTTTTCCGGAAAAAATTGTTTCATTGGTCATTATCCCTCACCCTCGGCTATCTTGAGTTCCCTGATTATGACTTATGACTTGATTGACACTCTAGCGGTTGGGCGACTTGTTTAAGTTTCAGATAAAAGTCCGAATCATCAGGCGGTGGCGTAAATTGATCAATGGGGTGGTGATTAGCTTCGCGACGAGACCCATCCACTGGATCAGGAAGACTGGTATGATCGGGAGAAGGTAGGTCTGGAGGTGTGCGATCGCGTTCCCTAACCCGTTTCGTTTCTGTTTCAGTCTGGGCGGGCGTTTGCGGTGATGCTTCAACGGATTCTGTCGCCGATTCAGTGACAACAAATTCCTCTGACTGAACCACCGCAACCGTAGAACTTAACTCAAACATATCCGGGAAACCCCCCATTAAGGACATCGATTCGGGCGTCGTATCAACGGGGGCGTTCAAATCTTGAGGCAGTTTGCGACAAATCAACCGTTCAAACTCATGATTAAAGCGATAGATAGGCTGTTCTCGTCGCCCCCAGACAGCCAAAATTTGTTCAACCGAAATCGCCTTATACCGTCCCTGATACAAGGCTTCAATGACCGCCAAACGAATCCACTGGGCGGGATAGTCTTCCAACCAAAACTCAACTAATTCTGCCGCAGAATATCCCCTCAGTTCAAATCCATAGTGACTGAGTAACTCCACGGCATAAAAAATAGCTGAATCTATCTCATTGGTCATTCGTCTTATGTCTTATGTCTTATGTTGATTGTTCATGGTTCATTGTTGATTGGTAATTCTCTTCCCCAGCTTCCCCAGCCTCCCCATCACCCCATCACCCCATCACCCCATCACCCTCGCCATTCAAGACTCAACACTATTGCATTTGCACAATATACGAGGAATTGATAGCATTGACACGCTCTCTTTGCACCAATGCTTGATACAGAAACGCCGTGGCATCGGCGCGGGTGGCAGCTTGTTTCGGGTTTAACCAGGTGGGTTTGGGATAATTGACGATAATCCCGGCTTGAGTAGCCGCCGCTACAGCAGATTGGGCGTAAATGGGAATATTATCTTGATCTTGGTAAATTTCCAAGCGGTTTCCCTCTGCCTCAGGTAAAGAAAGCCCTTGGACTAAGGAGACAATCAACTCAACCCGCCGTAAACTTTGTTGAGGGTGAAAGGTTTGGTCGGGAAAACCGGAGAGGAAGCCGCCGCGATAGGCTTGACTAATTACGGCTGACGCCCAGAAGTTGGTGGGAACGTCGCTAAATTGAGTGGCGGGGCGGATGGGTGTAGGGTTAAAGACTTTCACGACTAACGCCGCATATTGCGCCCGATTTAAGGGGGCATCGGGTTTAAAGCTACCATCGGCAAAGCCGCTAATCAAGTTTAATCCGGCGAGAGGGCGAATAAAATCAGCCGCCCAATGATTTTGAATATCGGTAAACGAGGGAACATACCCTGAAGGGTTAACAATATAAGGGGATGAGATAGCCGAGGCTTCGCCAGTTGAGACTAACGCCTGGTAAATTAAGGCAGCGACTTCAGCGCGGCTAATCGCTTGCATGGGTTTGAGTTCTTGAGGGCGGGGATAATTCACCACCAATTGCCGTTGTGTCGCCGTAGCAATGGCATCTGTAGCATAGCTGGGAATCTGGGCGCGATCGCGGTAAAACAAGAGTAGGTTGCCATTCCCACTCCCTAATCCCAACCCATTCACCACCGAAACCAGCGCCTGGGTTCGGGTCAGATTTTGTTGGGGGCGAAACGTGCCATCAGGGAATCCAGAGATAAATCCCATACTCGCCGCCTTGCGAATCGCCGCCGCCGCCCAAAAGTTATCCGCGACATCGCGAAATGAACCCGATGTCGCCCCCACCTGGCGCGGTAAGTTAAAGGTTTGGGCAATAATCGCCGCATACTGGGCGCGGGTAATATTCGCTTCCGGCTTAAATGTGCCATCGGGAAACCCGCTAATTAACTCCCGTTTAACTAATTCCTGAATAAATCGACTTGCCCAATGATTGCCCAAATCACTAAACTGAATGGGACCCAGGGCTGATGCCGGAACCTCTGCTGCACTCAAGGTAACTGCACCAGAAATACGGGCAGGATTTAACCAGTTGCCCACCGAAACTAAGGTCAATGACGTACTATTTTGTAAATCAACATCACCATTATCTTGTAAGATATTCCCGGCTGGGTCTTGACGACTGCCTAAATTGGGTTGGGCAGACCCATTGACAATTAGCCCCCCATTGGTATTTTTTTCAATCCGGTTACGGCGCAGAACGGGTTTAGCTTGGCGAGAAAGAACAATTCCCGCCTTATTATTGATTAACGTATTATCAGCAATTAACGGAGCCGCATTATCACTCAGGGCAATCCCATACCCCGTCCGTTGACAGCGATTGCGCCGCAGTTCCCCTTTCGCATTTCGCACCAGAAAGATACCACTGGAAGCATTGTCACTCAATTCATTATCCATAATTAAGGGTTTTGCCGTCCCCGTGACAAAAATCCCCTCCCTACCGCAACGAGTTAGAGTAGAATTCGCGATAATCGGGGCGCTGGATTCAATCCAAATCCCGGTTCCCTTAGCGACTGGATTCGTCACCGTCACCCCGCGCAATTCCGCTTGAGAATCAGGTTTAACCGTAATAGATTGACTGCCAAAACTGGGGCTATTATAATCACCACTCCCCACCAAGGAGATATCCTTACCTTTACTGGATTCATCGCCGATGATAATCATCCCAGAGGGAATCACAATCGGGAATCGCTCCCCGTTAGCTGTATTGTACATCCCCGATGCCAAGAGAATCATGGTGTCAGCCTTAGCTTGTCCAATGGCGTGGGTTAAGGTACGGAAGGGAGCATCCGCAGAGCCGGTATTCCTATCTTGACCCGTTGTTGGATTGACATAGAGAGTAGATTGAACCATATAATTTAGAATTTCCGATATTAAGGTGAATGGCACTGAAATAAGCATTTTTGGCTTGCCGAAACCCTTGATATATCGTAGGGTGGGCAATGCCCACCACCATGCCAGTCAGTGCTATTCATATTAAGGTAGCCTATACCTATAGCGATTTTAGATTTGTCGAGACGTGCAATGGCGCGTCTGGAAGCCAGGGAATCCGCGAACGCTTCTACGTTTGTGTAGCTGTGGTTTCAACCGCCCAATTATATAATGTCTGGCTCAATCCCCTGTGTCAAAAAGTGGGGCGGGTTTAGTCCCATCTGGGTCAAGAAAAAAACGATAGTAGTAAAACCCGCCCCTACTTAATCACGAATCACCTATCACCAATTCTGGAAGAGTCTTAAAGGGTATTGCTAAAACTCCCAAAATCCGGCTCACCTCATTAATAAAATAGTCGCGTTTATCAATAAAAACAGTCTTATCGCGTAACTCCAGAAATTTCCACTCCGTTCCCGTCGTTACCGCCCCAGAAATACTCTCCCTTGGCTCCTCATTGCTTTGGTTAAACAGTTGAGCCGCAATCATTACAGCAATACACTGCGCCAAACCCGACTTAATATTTTCATTCTTAGCTTCAACCAGGATGAGAACGGGAGTCCGAATTTCATAAGAGTCTGGGGAAGCCGTCAGAATATAATCACAATATCCATTTAAGCCAGCGTCAGGAGCAACATTGAACTCCGACCCCGAGAAAAAGCCAATTTTAAACCCAAAGTGTCGCCGCACCTCCAAAAGCACAGGAGTAATAATTAACTCAGCCCGTGCCTTTTCGGTATTGATGGCAGTCGCCAGGGAAACATTTTCTGTTAACGTCTTATGCAGATACTCACTGGGCAGCAGTTCGGGGATGCCCGCAAATAAGTCATCAGGTTCTTCCAGACTTAACCCAAATGATTCTCTAATGTGAGCCAAAGTTTTGAAGTCACTATATGCCATAGTAATTCTCCTTTTTCATTGATCCTTTATTAAGCAGCCAGCCATGTTATTCCTCACCTAATCCATTTCATCAAGAATCATTCATAATTCAGATAGGGCAGGTTTAGGGACATCAGGGTCACCAAAAGCCTTAGTCGTGGAACCCGCCCCTAAACCCTCAAAACATCCTCCTCTATGATGTATCCTACCTTAACGGCGGTTGCTTTATTCCCGAGTCCAATTACTGACCCTGTTGCCGTCTTCTTAACCATTTTGGCAATTATGTTAGTCGCGCCACTCCTGTTTGAACGGTTGCGACTTCCGGGTATTGTTGGCTTAATTCTGGCGGGTGTGATAGTTGGACCCAATGTCTTGGGGTTATTAGAACGGGATAGTACCATCATCCTCTTGGGAACGGTGGGACTGTTGTTTTTAATGTTTATGGCGGGACTCGAAACCAGCCTGGATGACCTGAAATATAATGCCGATAAAGCGGCAATTTTTGGTTTAGCCACATTCTCTTTGCCGATGATTCTGGGTACGGTGGCGATGTTACTTCTGGGATATAGTTGGTTAGCATCGATTCTAGTCGCGTCCTGTTTTGCCACCCATACACTTTTGGCATTACCTATCCTCACCAAGTTGGGATTAATGCGGACGCAAACCGTAACCACAACCTTGGGTGGAACGCTGATTACCAATGTTTTGGGACTCTTAGTTCTGGCGGTAGTCGTGAAAGCCCATGGGGGAAATCTGACGCTAGGGTTCTGGTTGTTTCTGATTCCCGCCCTCACTATCTATACAGTAG
The DNA here is from genome assembly GCF_046539235.1 of Coleofasciculus sp. Lineage (GTDB taxonomy): Bacteria > Cyanobacteriota > Cyanobacteriia > Cyanobacteriales > Coleofasciculaceae > Coleofasciculus. The sequence goes on along the minus strand of NZ_JBKHHI010000211.1, from coordinate 5,651 downwards.
CGACGTTATGGGGCGTCCCGAAACTGGGGCGCTGGTTCTTTCGCCAATTTGGACATGATGAAGGGGCGGAGTTTATTTTTGTTCTAGCTACATTGTTTGTGGTGTCTTACGCGGCGGGTTTAATTGAAATTGAACCGATTATTGGCGCATTTTTAGCCGGAATTGCGATTACCCAAATCATTCCCCAATTGAGTCCATTAATGAATCGGATTCAGTTTATTGGTAATACCTTATTTGTGCCATTCTTTTTGATTTCTGTGGGCATGTTAATTGACCCGCTAATTTTAGTCAAGCAGCCGAAATCAATCTTGGTGGCGTTGGTGATGATTGGCGCGGAAATGGTGAGTAAGTTTGGCGCGGCTTGGATACCGGGGAAGCTATTTGGGTTTCAGTTTCCTAGTATTATGGTCATGTTTGGGTTGTCCATGGCACAGGCGGCGTCTACCTTGGCGGCGATTACCGTAGCATACCAAATTAAACTGGTGGATCAATTAACCGTAAATGGGATAATTGCGATGATTTTAGTCACCTGTGTAGCGTCTCCTTGGATTACCGAACGCTGGGGAAAACAAGTGAAACCTCACGGACAACAGGAGGGAGGAAATCAAGGAAAACCGCCATCGTTGGCAAAGCGGGTATTAGTACCTGTGGCGAATCCCAAGACGGAAGATAATTTATTACAATTGGCATTAATTTTAGCGAAAACAGCCAAGGGAACCTTACTTCCCCTGCATGTTTTATCGGATAAAACCGGACTCATTTCCCCAGAGGCGAAGATGCTACAAACCCAGCTTTTAGCGGCGGCGGAACGAATTGCCCATGCAGCAGTAACTAAAGTAGAACCGATTGGGCGGGTGGATGATACGATTGACCGAGGGATTACCCGCACCGCCGCCGAACGAGAGGCGACGTTGATTATTTGTGGCTGGAAGGGGTTTTCCACGACTCGTGAGAGCTTTTTTGGCAGTGTGATTGATAATGTAATCTGGCGCTCTCAGGTTCCGGTATTAATTGCCCGATTCTCGCAGCCGATTGAGAATACTGCACGAGTGGTATTAGCGGCGACGGATCAGGAGACGGTATCGGTGACATTTAAACCGACGGTGACGTTAGCGCAAACCTTAGCAGGGGCGTTGAAAGCCACGTTTCGATTGGTGATTGTGGTGACGGGAGTCGGGGAGTTTGACTGTCAGCCAAGGGAGTGGGGGTTGGCAAGTAGGAGTGGGTTGGTACAGGTGCGGGGGAATTTTGTACAGAACGTGTCGCGGATGGTGCAACGTCATGATTTACTGATTCTCACGGCAAGTACCCATCCCAGCTACCTTTTGGCGATTCCCACATTGGGGGGAGAACCAGAGGCGATCGCACGAACACAGCAAGACACTTCTATCATTGTCGTACATTTTCCCAGCAGTAGCTGAAAAAGGTGGGGAGGTTTTGTGTAGGGGCGGGTTTGACGACTATCGTTTCTTACCTCACCTAGATGTAACTAAACCCGCCCTGACTCCTGCACAATCTTCACTCCTCCTCCTTATCCACTAAATCGCCGAGATAGAGTTCAATGAACATCTCGGCGGCGACGGGATTGATTGTATTCAGCGCTTTGACAATATCCGCAACGGTTTCGGCTGTTGGGTCTATTTTTTCATGAAACCAACGAAAAACAGTCTTTGAACCCGTTTTCAGTAAGCCCCAACACCCGCCAAGAACTCAAGTTCTTGGCTAAAAGCTCAACTCGTCTAAAGACGACTCAAACTCTTATCCAGTCAGCCTGAGTATGTCAACCGTGCGATCGCATCGTGTAATTCCTCTTTTGTATAAAGGGTATTGGATTTTACCCGAATTTATTGGCTAAACCCGCTTCTACTACCGAACCCACACTCTAATCCTGGAGAACCGCAGCTACCCGCTTGAAGATTTGAAGCACATCATAAAGCTGGTTACGGCGAGGAAGAAGCGAAAATACATCAGATATATCGTACTCAGGAAATGCTTGTTGGCTTAACTTCAAAAAAGCAAACATCCCCCCATTTGTCACCATACCATAAACGGGTTGATCAGGATGACGGTTCGCCATCATATAAGCCAAAGCTTGGGGAATCGCTAACTCAATATTGAGATCACTGTGTTTAGCTTCCAGTACCACAACCCAAAATTGCTCCAACACGACCAAAAAATCTATCCGTCCCCGCAAAATCTCATCATCAACAACAGTCGTAATTTCAACCGATACTTCTGATCGCAGCTTAAAAGGGAAATCATAAAAACCCGCCAATTCCAGCAAACGAGACACAACAATCAAATTGACCGCTCCCTCGGCTAAGACTCCATCGGCTCGATGATAGCGGTATCTGTCTCTAATCTGGTCTAACGTAGCTTGCTCCTGTTGGGTGAGTTCAGGCAAGTTCTCAAACCATTCTGTAAAGAATTGTTCATCTTCCGTTCGCCGAAGATTAAACTTGTTATGGACATCGTTTAGGGTTTTAATCGTTTGGGTAATTGCGGTTTGAACCATCTGTCTGGTTTTGTTTCAGTTGTTATAGTTGATTTTACACTTCATAGGTTAATACCAAGAGGTGTAGGGTGCGTTAGGCGCATAGTTTTTATTCACTTTTATTCCCAACAGAATATCCGTGCGCCGTAACGCACCAACCAAGGTGATGCTGAGGCTTGTTACTCGCGATCGCGTGACATGATGGATTTTAATTTTGACTTATTATCTGCCGCTAACGGCTATTACTAAATAGATTTCAATATTATACAAAATTACGGCTTTGAAGCCAAAAAAGCTAAGCGGGCAAGAAGGTAAAAGAGAAAAGGGCTACGAAAGAATCCTGGGAACGACACGCACCATTCGCAACCCAACGTTGTAGTCTCTGAGGTCAGGATCGTAGTCACCACGGTAAGCACAACGGCAGAACTTCGGGTCGCCGCTCCAACTACCACCGCGTAGTATTTTTGTCGCATTTTTGTGACTGGACAACCAAGCATTACCCTTCGTTGGAGCTTTTTCATAACTTTTGTGATAGTCATCTTCACACCACTCGAATACATTTCCGTGCATATCGTAGAGTCCGAAAGCGTTGGCAACCTGAAAATATCCGACTGGCTTAGTTTGTTCTATTTTTGTATTATTTTTGTATTTTGATAGCCAAGCACTACCATTCGTTGGTGCATTTTCATAACTATCGTAATAGTCATCTGGGTAATTGGATAGCGTCCTATAAAAAATGATGGAACAGTCACTCGATGTTGGGGACTTTCATTTTTTCTTCGCTATAGCTCATCTTCCGGTGAACCCATTAGGAATGTACCACCAGGAATCAGCGTCATCTCCAGTCCAACATTTTCGGATAGAACTTCCGTGTAATATTGGGCTTGTCTTTGTTCTTTGCGGATAACCAGTTTTACCATATATTGTAGGGGCGCACCGACGTGCGCCCAGAAACCCTAATCACCTGACACCACCTTAAAATGGTACAACAGGAATAAAGAGAAACCCCACCCAATCAGCAGAACACTTATGCAATTAGAAGACTACTTTGATTTTTTAGCCCCTGATGATATTCGCCTTAAAGGAACACGCATCGGCATTGAACATATCCTCTACCAATATATCCATCGCGCTCAAACTCCAGAAGCCATAGCTGAACGTTATCGAACCGTAACACTAGAACAGGTTCATGCGACTATTTTATATTATTTACACAACCAAGAAACTGTTAGTGCCTATCTAGCCGATTGGTTGGCATGGAGTCATCAGATGCGAAAAAAACAGCAAGAAAATCCACCGCCATTTATTGGAAAACTACGAGCATTGAAGGCAAAAAAACAAGTAGATACTCAAACTGAGATTTCAACCTTAGAGGTCAGTGGATGATCATTAAGTATCTTCTCGATGAGCATATTCCCCTGGTGTATCGCACACAGATGTTGCGAAGTTACCCCCAATTGCAAGTATGGGTGATTGGTGACCCCAATGCACCACCTAAAGGCACTCCTGATCCAGACATTCTATGCTGGTGTGAAGAAAATCGATTTATTCTGGTTACCAATAACCGGAAAACAATGCCTGTTCATTTAGCAGAAGATCTGGCAGCCAATCGCCATGTACCAGGGATATTTATCCTCAATGAGGATATGACTATGGGACAAATTATGGAGGAGTTAATTATTGTGGCAGAAGCAGCTTTAGAAGATGATTACCAAGACCGCATTAGTTTTATGCAGTTACTTTAAAAGTCGCAGATGTTATTGTGTAGGGTGCGTTAGGCGCCTAGTTTTTATCCACTTTTATCCCCCAAAAACACCCGTGCGCCGTAACGCACCACCTGGATTGTAATCACCTGGGTTGGTGCGTTACGCTTCGCTAACGCACCCTACAAATTTATATTTACACAACCAAGAAACCGTGAGTGCATATCCAGCCGATTGGTTGGCATGGAGTCATCAGATGCAAAAACAACAGCAAGAAAATCCGCCGCCATTTATTGAAAAATTACGAGCATTGAAGGTACAAAAACAAGGGGATTTTATGGGCGGGTGAAACTGTAACTGTATGCTGTGGTCTTTCCCGCTGAAAATACTCCCAATCATATTTTTCACACAGTCTCTCTATCTCCTCATCCTCCGTCCCCATCCAAAATGTACCACCGGGGATATAAACCATATCCAGGCTAATACCATCGCCTAAGTCTTCCGTAAAATAGTGAGCCGTTTTAGTTTCAGTGTTGATAATTTCCCCTTGGCGGTTCACCGTAACCGTCTCAAAACTAAATTGATTCAGCTTTTCAACAACCCTATCAGCAGACTCACCATCATCTGTATCGATAAATACAACCTCAAACGTATAGGTATCCAGGCTCAATTCTTCTACCTCTGAACCCGGAACTGTCTCCTCTCCCTCTGCGGCAACCTCATAACCCAAGTGCTGCAAAATATCCTGAGTCACTCTGGCAAAAGGCTTGACAATTGCCCCAATCTCTTCATTTTCAATCTGGTCTGGATTTCGCAACCAAGCGACAAACTCTCGTAGGGTTTTACCCAGTTTCTTCGCCAAATCACGAGACACTTGATCCAACACTTGCTCACTATCAGGAACGGGAACCAACTTCAGTAATTCTTCCCGCACCCCATCGATAAAGTCATACTGGACTTGCTCTGGAGTCGTCTCTGGGGTAATCTCTGTCAATTTCATCAATGAGTAATACTCTGGGGTGATAGCTGGGTAAAAAGGCGGTTCCTACGGCTCCTAATTGTAAATATTGACCGATGTTTTCTTCGAGTTGCTGTGGTGGGGCTTGACCTAATTCTTGTTTGAGTTTGAGCAATTGTAAGTTTTGCAGTCGCGCGATCGCGTCATAGTTATAGAGTCCATTCTGGAGATTGGTACGAGTGGTGATTGACCAAGCTAGAACTGATCCGAGTTGCAACTCATACGCGATCGCATACGCTAGAGAGGTTTTCCCAGAACCCGGACGTCCGGTGACGAGGAGGGGACGACGCAGATAAATTGCCGCATTGACACCTTCTATGAGTTCCTTGTACGCCTGATAGATTTTCGCTTTTTTATCTGGAGTGTCTGGATCAATTGTATCATGGTTTTTTGGTGGGTAAAGTACCCGAAAACTTTTGCCCCGTTGATAGTCTCG
>NZ_JBKHHI010000210.1:0-11349 GCF_046539235.1 Coleofasciculus sp. | reverse complement strand
CCGACAATTGTCCCTAAACCCGCCCCGACAATTGTCCCTAAACCCGCCCCTACAGTAGCTAAACCCGCCCCGACAATTGTCCCTTGACGACTTTCGATGGCATATTTATGACTATGAAATGAAAGGTTAGGGGAGTGCATCGTAATCTTCAAGTAATTTTTTAATATAATCTTCTTGAGCAAGTTGTAGGGGAGTTTCACTGTCAAAATTCATCACATTAACCTCTGCGCCTCTAGCGAGTAACTGCACGACTAATTTCGACCAGTTATTTCTGACGGCTTTATGCAGCGGAGTATCGCCATTAAGATCTATAGCATTGATATCAGCACCTGAATTAACTAAAAATAAGGCAATATCCTGTAATCCTGTACAATGCAATGGTGTTTTGCCCTCTCTATTAGGAAGATTAATTTCTGCTCCTTTTTCAATCAGAAGTTTAACAGCGTCTAAGTTATTCCAAGCGGCTATATGAAGGGGACTATAGAATTGATTATTTGGCATATTCACATAAGCACCGTTAGCAATTAATAGTTTGATCACATCCAGATCATTATTTCCTTTAAAATCGTCACGAGTTTGATTTGTGATCGCGATATGTAGCGGGGTGTTTCCTTGATTATTTCTGGCATTAACATTTGCGCCTTTAGCAATGAGTAACGCCACCCGATCTAGCTTAAGCAGAGAAGCCGCGTTGTGAAGGGGTGTATTCCCCCAATTATCTTGAGCATTACTATTCGCATTTTGATCGAGTAATAGCTCGATAATTGTAGTATTGTCCGCTTTATGTAATGGCGTTTCTCCTTGGTTATCCTGGGCATTACTATTCCCACCTTTAGCCAGCAGGAATTCTACTAACTCGGTTTTGTCATTCTCTACTGCTTTATGGAGTGGCGTCTCCCCATTACGATTTCTGGCATTAATATCGGCAATGAGAAGTGCTGCGATTTCAGGAGAAGGGGCAAAATGCAACGGTGTATTATCCTGATAATCTTTCGCCACAATATTGGCTCCACTTTGCAGCAGGAACTCTATCATCTGCTGAGAACCTATTTTGCTTGCCTGATGTAGAAGAGTCCCATAGGGATGGTAGTCTGTATTAATCTCATCTGCCTCAATTTTTGCACCATTTTTAATTAAAACAGCAGCGATTTCAGGAGAATGTGCTAGGTGTAATGGGGTGCGATTCGTTTTAGCGTCTTTAGCATTAACATCTGCCCCTTGATCAATCAGCAATTGGGCAATTTCCGCAGAACGGGCAACGTGTAAAGGAGTAAGTCCGGGAATAAGTTTTCCCGAGTTCCAGTAATATCCATGTAATTGCTCCCAGTTGGGTTGACTTTTGGCATGAATATCAGCACCATGGGCAATAAGTAACGCCGCAATGTCTCGCGATCGCGCATAATGGAGAGGAGTCCAACCATACTGATCTGTGGCATTTACATCCGCACCTGCGGTAATTAATAACTGTGCCATTTCCGCTGAGCCTACCCAGTGTAAGGGGGTTGTATAGTCTCCATTTCTGGCATTGACACCTAACCCGTTTTTGAGATACTGTTGAATTGTGGTAATATCTCCCTGTTCGGCAGCTTCATAAACCTGGGGTGGTGTTAGTCTGATTGTGCTGAGGATGGGATATTTAAACGTATTAATTCCTAAAATAATACTGGCTAAAATTCCCCCAAATACAAGGGGTTTCCAGAACGGTGACTTAGAGGGAACGGGTTTAAGTTTAACGGAAACTCGCTGATTTTGTAACTCAGCCAGGGCGGTTTCAGCACAAGCGAAGCGGTACTTTAAATCCGGTTCCAGGATTGTCTCCAACCAATCAGCAAAAGCTGCCGATATCTGTATCCGAAAACACCGGGAATCTGTCGTCAGATGATTGATGGGTAAATCGGCGGGAGAACGATGGGTGAGTAAAAATAACAAGGTTGCGCCTAACCCATACAAATCCGTGGCTGGAACCGCTTGTCCCAGAAATTGTTCAGGTGCCATATAGCCAAACGTTCCTACCACAGTATGACTTCTGGCTAAGGTACTGTAATAGGTAGTTTGCACCGCACCAAAATCTATTAAAACTATCCGCCCATCATTACTTCGGATGATATGATTGGGTTTAATATCTCGATGAATGATAGGCGGTGTTTGCTGCTGTAAATAAACCAGGATGTCTAAGACTTGAATAGCAATCTGGCGAATCTCCCTTTCATTCCCCCGCCATCCGTTTTGTACTAATTCTGCCAGTGAGCATCCGGGGGCAAATTGTTGGATAATATAAAAGCTGCGATCGCGCGGTGTGTCGAGATGGAAATAATCCAGATAATGGGGAATACCCGGATGATTCAGTTGAGCTAACACCTGCGCTTCTCGTTCAAACCGTTCAATTGCCTTCCAGTCATGAATCTGGCGCAGTGACAACGCTTTCAGGACAACTCGTTCCCCTGTGTCTAAATCTTCGCCAAGATAGGTGATACCGCTCTCTCCCTGTGCCAAGGGTGCTAAAATACGATAACGTTTAGCGATCGTCTCCTCTGGCGCTTGTAGTTGTTCCATAACTGCGTAACTTGTAACCTGATCGATTGAATCGTCGCCTAAGTTTGTATAGCAACATTGCCGAATCAATTCTGTTCGGGGACACTGGAGGATACTGTTGCCGAATGACTCGCTCTATTCAGAGTATGCCCAATTTTGCTGCAAATTCTGTCACCTTCAGAAGATTCTAAGTGAAGTGGATTACTATTCTTATCGTTAAACCGAACGTTATTAGCCATGTCGTAGAGCGACTAATGTGACTTTCTGATTAGCCAGTCACCCGAACAATTAAACATCAATGCTCCTGTCGCCCAAACCCTTACAAATGACGAATGACGAAGGACAAAGGACGATCTCCAACGTAACTCAAGACACCTTACAACTGTCCCTAACTGCTTTACGGGAACAGGAATTGCAACGCCTGCGGAATAGCTTGCGACAGGGACAACAACCGATGGCAGATTGGCAGGGGGGAACTCTGGCGGTGTCGGCGGTACCGGGTGCAGGAAAGTCTACAGGAATGGCAGTCGCAGCAGCTATTGCGATCGCACGTTATCAACTTCATGGTAAACGACAATTAGTCGTGGTCACGTTTACGCGATCGGCGGCGGCTTCAATTAAGGCGAAAATTAGGGATTATCTGAAGCCCCTCCGCTTACCCCAAAATAGTTTTGTGGTGTATACTCTTCATGGGTTAGCCCTGAATATTGCCAACCGCCATCCTGATTTATCGGGGATTAATTTAGATACGCTAACCGTTGTCACCCCCAATCAAACTCACCGCTTAATTCGGGCTTGTGTGGAACAGTGGATTGCCTCGAATCCGCGTCGTTATTCCCTATTATTGGAAGGAGTCAGTTTTGATGGGGAAGAGACGGAACGATTGCGGCGACAATCGGTATTGCGAACCGAAGTGTTACCGTCTTTAGCCTATACGGTGATTCACGAAGCCAAAAGTTCGGGACTATTGCCAGAAGACTTATGGGTAATCAGTCAACAAACCAATGACCCTTATAGCATATTAGCGATCGCAGCCGGATTATACGAGCAATATCAACGAGTGACGCGATCGCGAGACTTTATTGATTATGATGATATGATTCTGGCAGCCTTGCGAGTGCTAGAGGATAACACGGTGCGTCAACTCTGGCAACAGCAATTTTTTGCCGTCTTTGAAGACGAAGCACAGGATTCGAGTCCCCTCCAATATCGCTTACTACAAACCCTAGCCACTGATCCGACTAATCCTTACATTCCCCTCAATTTAATCCGAGTTGGTGACCCCAATCAAGCGATTAACTCCACCTTTACCCCCGCAGACCCAATTTATTTTAATCGCTTTTGTACCGAATGCCAGGAACAGCAGCGCCTTGCTACGATGGATCAAGCGGGTCGTAGTACGCCAATTATTATTGATGCGGCTAACTTTATCTTAAATTGGGTGAATCAAACCTATACGCAAAACCAGGATGAATCCACTCGTCCCTTTCGTCCCCAAACCATCCATCCCGTACCCCCCGATGACCCGCAAACTGACGCCAATCCCCAGCCAGAGGGGAGAGGGTTAGAAATTTATACCCCCAGTGATATTTATCAAACGGTAGAACTTTTGGGACAACGGGTAATAGACCTATTCACCCGCAACCCCGAACATAACGCCGCCGTCTTAGTCCGAGAAAATCGCCAAGGAAACTTTATCGCCCAGAAACTCGACTATCTCAAACGCCAGCATGATATTGACGTGTATGATGTACAGGGGAGCGATCGCCACTCACACATTCCCATTGAAATACTGGCATTATTGCAATTTATCGACCGTCCCCATTCTCCCGATTACCTAAAAGCCGCATTAGACGTTCTAGTTAAACGCCAACTAATTCCCACCCAAGACTTAAACGCCCTCGCTACCTATCCCGAACAATTCCTCTATCCCGGACCCCTTGACCCCCATCCCACGCCCGCAGTCAGTCAAGCCGCCAGATACTGTCGCAGTCTATTACGGGCACGTCTAGAATTACCCCATTACCAGCTTATTTCCTTTTTAGCCCTCACCTTACAGTACGACCAATCGGAACTCGCCACAGCCGATAAATTAGCCGAACGAGTGGTCAAACAAACCTACAGCAGCAGCGCCATGCCTGCTACTTTAGCCGCTTTAAGTGAAATTGTCTCCTCCGAACGGTTTGAACCCGTGGAAACCCAAGACACCGACTCCCGCTATCTACGTCGTCGTCAACTCACCATCATCACCATGCACAAAGCCAAGGGATTAGATTGGGACTATGTATTTCTCCCCTTTCTCCACGAAGATACGATTCCCGGTAATCCTTGGGTACCCACCGCCGCCCAATTCTTAGGCGATTTTACCCTAGCTGAAGTAGCCCGGGCGCAAATTCGCGCCAGTTTGCACGAACACCCCCTACCCACCGCCTTAGAAGCCTGGGAGAAAGCGGGACAGCTTAAAACTGCCGAAGAATATCGTCTATTATACGTCGCCATGACCCGCGCTAAGCGACTGTTATGGATGTCAGCGGCACAAAAAGGACCCTTTCGCTGGAATACCTTCAGTGGACAAGCTTCAGATAACTTACAGATGAAAAAACCTTGTCCCGTGTTACCCGTATTAAGTCGTCGCTTCCCGGATTCAGTAGTTTCGCTAGCAACGATGGCAAATTAAGTAGAGACGTTGCATGCAACGTCTCTACAGGATTTTGGCGATTTGCTCTCTTCAGGGGTAGTTAACCCGCTGGACTTTGGACAAAACGCTTACAGGTACTACATCTAGGGTAAAAAGTCAGAAAGCTTACGCTATATGCAGTGTAAAAATCCTATTATTCGTGTTCACAGTCACTTCCACCTGTTGACAGGTCAGAGCAACTAAATATAAATCCGATGTAAGTTCTGAGTCCAACTTGTTTAGGTTGAGCGGTAATCATCAGTATATCAGAGGAGACTCTGGGCAGTTGTTTGGGTGATGTAAACGTTGCCTCTGTTGGAATTTTCAACAATTGTTCTATTTGACCTTTATCTAAATTCAAAAACAGATAATCATTCCAGCTAGTCTGAATCCCTGTATAGATATGATAGGTATAATTTTTTAAATCTGTAGAAAATTCTATAGTTAAGTCTTCAAAAGAATCAGAGAATTCCTGCTTTTCTAGAACATAAGCCCGTTGTGCGCGGATTATTAAATATAAATAATCAATGGCTTTTTGTTGTTCATAAGGTGCAGTCATTGCCTGATAAATTAAGTGTTTATGCCCAAAAATCACAAAAATAGCGCTAGCTAAAATCAGGCTGTTCAAACTTATTAGGCTAAATTTTAGGACTTGTTTTAGTTTAGACATTTTATCGGGTAAACCAATGTCATTAAACGACACCAAAGTAATAGTTTTTCAAGCAGGCAATTACATAACTCACCCTATAGAAAGTTAAATTATCCTACTGACTAGCGACTACAACTCATTGTCAGCTTCACTTGCCAATAACCGTTGCAGGGGTTCTATCAACAGCGGCAAGTTATTCTGAAGAGTTCCCCAAACAATAGTAAGATTAACTCGAAAATACTCATGAGCGATAATATTTCGCATATCGCTCATTAACCGCCAGGGAACCTCAGGATGACGACTTTGAATTCCCTCAGGAATATTAGCGGATGCTTCACCAATGACAATAAACTTGTAGAGAACTGACTCCACCAGCATATCATTCCTTTGAAACGCAGCAAACGTCAGCCCATTGGTACGCTGTTGAATCGCAGAAATTGCCTGCAAAATATCTTCAACTCGCAGTTGCCAACGTCTAGAAGACACGAATCACATCCTCCAAAACAGGTTCACGTAAATGCTCTCGCAACGCATCTTGAGTCCCTAAATCAATATCACATCCTAGGATATCTTCTAAATAGTGCTGTATCCGAAAGAATTCAAAAAATCCTATCGGTTGAGAAAATTCGACCAAAAAATCCACATCACTGTCGGTTCTCGCTTCATCCCGCGCCACAGAACCAAACAACTCCAACGACTTGACACCAAGTTCTTGAAGTTTCAATTGATGAGCTTTAACAATCGCTAACACATCCTCTCGTTTCACAGGTATCCCCCCACTCATTCAGCCCATACGACCAATAAGAATATAGGTTGCCATTTCGCCTTTACCTTTAACCTGAATCACACCTCGTTTTTTCAACTGATATAGCAAAATTGGTTTGTAGTCATGGCTTTAGCCTATGCAGGAGGCGTCAACCTAACCGACAACCTTGACAATGGTGCGTTAGCGAAGCATAACGCACCCTACAATGATTGGTGTAAGATGTGAGTTCAACTAAAGGTATTTAAAGTAATAATACCAGTAGAGACGATTCATGAATTGCCTCGACGATAGATTCTAGGCAGTGTGTAACATAAATTGCTGTAGGGGCGGGTTTAGCCTATCAATGTAGATACTCACCAATAACCTAGCAACAAAACCCGCCCTGACCCAAAATTTACCCCTTCAACTTTTTACCTAAAAGTTGGTTGGTTAATTTGGGATTTGCCCGTCCATTGGTTTCCTTCATTACCTGTCCGACAAAAAACCCTTGCAGCTTGGTTTTACCATTCCGATACTGTTCCAATTTCTTGGGATTCGCGGCAATCACTTGATCAATGATGGCTTCTAGTTGGTTGACATCCGAGATTTGAATTAATCCCCGACTTTCAGCTAGTTCCTTGGCTGAACCACCTTTCGCTAGGAGTTCGGGGAGAATTTCTTTAGCGATTTTGCCGCTAATCGTATCCTCTTCAATCAACTGAATTAGTTCTGCCAACACTAACGGTTTGAGGGCAATTTCGGTAATCGCCAGTTTCTCCGTATTCAGATAAGCAGCAATATCTCCCATCACCCAGTTTGCCACTTGTTTAGGATTGGCATTTGCAGTTACAGCGGCTTCAAAATAGTCCGCCACCAGTTTATCTTCGGTTAAGACGCGGGCATCATACGCCGAAAGCCCGAATTTCTCTTCATAATGATGCCGTTTCTCGGCGGGAAGTTCGGGGAGTTCACTGCGCCATTGTTCTAATTGTTCTTTAGAAACTTCAATCGGGGGTAAGTCGGGTTCGGGGAAGTAGCGGTAATCGCTAGACCCTTCTTTGACGCGCATACTAATCGTGCGTTGACTTCCTTCTTCCCAGAGGCGGGTTTCTTGAACTATCGGTTCCCCGGTTTCAATGGCTTCGATTTGCCGTTCGATTTCGTAGTCAATGGCTTTTTGAATGGCGCTAAAGGAGTTCATGTTTTTGATCTCAACTTTCACGCCAAATTCTTTTTGACCAGCGGGACGCACGGAGATATTCACATCACAGCGTAGGGAACCTTCCTGCATATTGCCATCACTGATACCCAGGTAACGCATAATCCGGCGTAATTCTTGGGCATATTCGGCGGCTTCTTTGCCAGAACGCAAGTCGGGTTCTGAGACAATTTCTAGGAGGGGGACACCTGCGCGGTTGAAATCGACGAGAGAGTAGGTGGAACCAGAGAGTCGGTCACTTCCCGCATGGACAAGTTTTCCGGCGTCTTCTTCCATGTGCAGGCGGGTGATGCCGATTTTTTTGTCGATCGGGTTTCCGTCGTCATCGATGAGTTCGATTTCTAACCAGCCATGTTCAGCGATGGGGAGGTCATATTGAGATATTTGATAGTTTTTGGGTAGGTCGGGATAAAAGTATTGTTTGCGATCAAATTTACTATAGGGGGCGATTTGGCAGTTGAGGGCTAATCCGGCTTTGACGGCGGATTCCAGGACTTTTTGATTGAGGACGGGTAGCACTCCGGGGAGTCCCATGCATATCGGGTCAATGTTGGTGTTGGGGGGAGTGCCGAATTCTGTGGAGGAGTAGGAGAATATTTTGGTGGCGGTGTTGAGTTGGCAGTGGGTTTCTAGACCGATTATGGCTTCGTACTTGGTTTTTGCGGGTGCTGCGGTGGTCATAGGTGTTTCGTGGCTGTCTCGTTGTCAGAGTTTTGGTCTATTTTAGCGTGGGGGTTGGTTGTTCGTAGTAGGCACGAAGCGTGCCAGTAGTCCATTTTTAATAAAATTGAGTTTAAGCCTCAACCCAACCGACTGGGCGGTTGAAACCGCAGCTACACAAACAAAACCCGCCTGCGCGGGTTTCCAGATTTTTAATTTTGTGTTGATTCTACTGCGCCTAAAGTTTTGAGTGCGATCGCGCTGATTGCAGCGATGATTGGGTCGAGGTTTATCGGGCTCACTGCGGCGAATTCTTTTTTAATGGGGTGATGCGGATTTAATCGTGATCAATCCGGATCTAACTTGTCACTAATGATCAACCTTCCACAATCACCTGATCGAGAGTTTGACGAATAATCTCCCGTTGTTGGGCATCATATTGCCAACGTTCCAGAAACGCCTTATAACTTCCCTCTCCGGTTATGGCACTTTCCCGTAACGCCACCACTTTTTCCTGCACTTGAGGGAGATTAATTTGTTCAATTAAATGGATCGTTCGTCTTCGCACTCGATCCGATCCTTGCGCCATGGCTTCATTCTGATTCCGACGGTGGGTAATCGCCATGGCAGCGGACATGGCTAAGTTTTTCACCAACAGTTCAGCGACGGTATCCGGTGAGGATTGCAGGGCTTGAATTACCTCTGGCGAAGGATTATCCGCTAAACTGTCGTCAGCGGTGAGGTATGTGACAAAGAACCCTCTAGCACCATTTGTGGTTTTCACCAACTGGGCGATCGCACTCGCCGCATCTACTTGGGAGAGTTCACCGGATGACAGTTGCGTCATCAGGGATTGAGTGAGTGCGATCGCGTCTTCAAAGGTCACATCTTCTGGAATATTCACCTGATTCCATCTCGTCATAAAATGCTAGTCAAGTTATCTTGATTCAAAATTACTCCTAATGCAAGCACTTTGGCTGGAAAACAATCAACTGCAACTCCGCCACGATATCCCCATTCCCCAGCCACCACCGGGGGAAGCCTTGGTGCGAGTTGTGCGGGCGGGTATTTGCCACACGGATTTGGAATTAATTGGAGGCTATTATCCTTATAAGGGTATTTTAGGTCATTTGTCATTCGTAAGGGTTTTCAGGATAAAAATACGGAGGGTCAACTCGAGTGCAAATTGGATGGTTAGAAGATAAACAGACGAGGGCGAAGGCGATCGAATTGCTGGATCTGGGACTGATTTTGCCCATCCCAGTCAAATGACCTTTACTGGCTATGAAATTAAGCCGGGAGGGATGAGTTATTTGGCTTCGCGATCGCGGGTCATGGGCTATATACTTGGGGAAACAGGATTCAGGCGGCGAAACGTCATGTTGAAGCCGGGGAATTTCTGTTCGAGTGTCGTTTATTGGAGTTAAGGATTGGATGAGTGTTACCCTAACCGATGTCAAGTATATTTTGTTGGATATTGAAGGCACAACCTCGGATATTCAATTTGTCCATAAGGTGATGTTTCCTTACTCTAGAGAACGGTTGGAACAGTTTGTTTTAAGCCATCAGAATTTAGATGAGGTGGTTGAGGCGATTAATCTGACGCAGCAAACGGTTAAAGCCGAACAAGGACAAGATATTGATTTAGAAGGCGCGATCGCAACCTTACTGGACTGGATTGATCGCGATCGCAAACACCCTGCCCTGAAATCTATTCAAGGACTCATTTGGCAAGAGGGGTTCGAGACAGGCGCATTTAAATCACATCTTTACCCAGATGTCAAGCCTAAGTTAGAAGAATGGGCGCGATCGGGGTTAAAATTAGGCATTTATTCCTCTGGGTCAATTGACACTCAAAAAATGTTCTTCAGCCACACAGTCGAAGGAGATTTAACCCCACTCTTTTCTAACTATTTCGATTTAACAACGGGGAGTAAAAAAGAAGCGATTAGTTATGAACAGATTATCGATGTTTTAGGATTAGCCCCCAATAAAATTGTCTTCTTTTCCGACGTTCCCGCTGAATTAGTAGCGGCGCGACAGAAAGGGTTACGAGTGGTTCATGTTAAGCGCGAGGGAACCGCATCTTGGTCTGACGTGCCAGAAGTAGAATCCTTTCAAGAGATATCTTTTATCTCTTAAGTTATATGCCAGGAAATAAATTTCCGGCTGAAAGCTTAAGTAAGCTAAAGCTTACTACATTAAACACTTTTCACCCTACCCTCTAGCTGCTATCTTCTTCCTTCTGCCTTTATTCCTGCTGTATCATCCACACCAAAAATGCTAAAATTTGCTCAACGGGTGGGATAGGATAAACAATCAAATCAATCGTAACTGTGGTATCTTCCAGTTTAAGAAATTGCCATTGATTGCCATTACTAACGATACCATAGATACAGGGAAGCGGTTTTTCCTTAGCGATATTAAATTTCTGGGCAGCCACCATTTCCGCCACACATTGACCAATTCCCGATTTAAGGTTAGCTTGTTTCGCCTCCACAATCACAACCGCTGGTGCTTCAATGTCTAAAAGTTCGGGGGAACGACTGATCAGGAAGTCACAACGTCCATTAAGTCCCAGTGATTCATCGACGTTAAAGTCTTCGCCAGAAAATAAACTAATTTGACGGTTTAAAATGCGCCGTACTTCCACTAAAACCGGGCTAATAATTAATTCAGATCTGGCTTTTTCACTGCCTGTCGCCACAGCGAGAGGGAGATTTTCGTCCAGAACGGCGGCTAAGGTAGAACTGGGTTGAATTGGGTCAATTTCCGGCAAAAATCTAATCCCTTCTGCTGTGGTGAGATTGAAGGCTTCTTTGGCTTTAGCAAGGGTGGTGAATTGACTGTATGGCATTGTTGTCTTA
>NZ_JBKHHI010000209.1:0-11369 GCF_046539235.1 Coleofasciculus sp. | reverse complement strand
CAGATGCTTCGTTTCGTTCCTCCGCTTCGCTCCGGACTCCACTCAGCATGACAAATGAACTCTATAACGAAGGACAAATGACAAATGACAAATGACCAATCATCGCTGATCTAATTGACGGGAACCAAATAAGGCTTCTCGTGCTTTTTCATCCATGTTGCTGACTCTTTTTTCACTCAAAAGTGCTAACCCTCGCTGTACCGCAGGTCGCTGGTTAATCGCGTCAAACCATCGCTGAAGATTGGGATAATCAGCTAAATTTTGTCCCTGTTTTTCGTGGGGGACAATCCAGGGAAAAATTGCTATATCTGCAATGGAATAATCACCCGCTACATACTCAACTTGGGATAACTGTTTATCGAGAACGCGATACAAGCGAGTGGCTTCATTCGTATAGCGATCAATGGCATAAGGGATTTTTTCTGGTGCATACTGACGAAAGTGGTGTGTCTGTCCCAGCATGGGTCCGACGCCACCCATTTGGAACATCAGCCACTGAATTACAGAATAGCGATCGCGTGGCTGTTTGGGAATGAACTGTCCGGTTTTGTCGGCTAGATACAGCAGAATTGCACCCGACTCGAATAGGGATAGGGGTTGACCCTCAATTCCTTGGGGATCAATGATCGCAGGCATTTTATTATTGGGACTGATGGCGAGAAAGTCTGGCTTAAACTGATCGCCGGCGGTGATGTCCACTGGGATGAGGTTGTAGGGGGTTTCCGTTTCCTCCAACATAATGCTAACTTTCCCACCGTTGGGTGTGGGCCAGTAGTAGAGATCGATTGGCTGTGTCATGGTTGAATTGTCCTGCATCCTTTGCCTTGACTATACACTCTGAAGCGGTGACAAGCTACTTGGGAGCTAGGGTGTGGGGTGTAGGGTGTAGGGTTTTCCCGGATTGAGTATTTCCCCTTCCGCTTAAAAGTCCGGACTTGATACCTGAATGGTACCTTTTTTAGGCATGATTTCTTCCCGAAAATTTCACTTTTTCAAGTTAAAATGATGCGACTTTTTCGGTTATTTATTGTTATGACATTAACGAAGTTAATTTTTATTAAAACTAAGTAGTGTTCATTAATACATTTGCTAGATTGAACATGTCAATCCAGTTTTGCCATTAAGAAATAAAAATTTCTTTTAACAGTTGAAACTTCCAAGTGAACGGTGAAAGTCTGAGTAAGTTGGAGAGGGAGATGAATGAGCAAGTTAAAGCAAAACTCCAACAGGAAATACAGGATCTGCGCGATCGCTTACAGCAGGCAGAGGCGGAATTGCGGGCGTTCAGCCCAGACACCGTGGAGACTGTGGAGTTTGAGCCTCCAGAAACAGGTAATATCAGGCGAGACAATCCCTTCCTATTGCAAGCGATTCTGGATAACACCACCGATCTGATGGCGGCGCTGGATTTGAACTGGCGCTATATTGCCTTTAATCAAGCGTATAAAACTGAATTTATCAAGATTTTTGGTGGAGAAATTGATAGGGGTACGAGTTTGATCGCAGCCCTTGCCCATTTACCCCAAGAACAAGCAAACGCACAGGAAATTTGGGGGCAGGCGCTACGGGGTGAAGAGTTTACGGTAATTCAGGAATTTGGCGATAGTCGCCGCGATCGCAATAAGTACCAGCTTACATTTCACAGTATCCGGGATGACCAAGGACAGATCCTAGGCGCTTTACACATTGTTAAGAATCTTAGTCAAATTGAGGCGCAAACTCAGCCATCTACCCAGGCGCAAGCCGCCCTACAAGAAAGCGAAGAACGATTCCGCAATGCCTTTGACTATGCCGCAATTGGCATGGCACTGGTTGATTTAGACGGGCGCTTCATGAAAGTTAATCACAGCCTGTGTCAGATGATCGGTTATTCGGAAGAGGATATTAACTTGATTCTCCAGGAATTACCCCAACGGTTAAAGCGGGGAAATTACTCCTTTGAATACCGTTTCCGCCATGAGGATGGAACCTATCGCTGGCTTTTGGATGAAGGGAAGTTAATTCGGGATGAAATGGGTGAACCCATTGAGGTTGTTGGGTATTTCGTGGATATTAGCGATCGCAAACAAGCGGAGTTCGCCCTAAGTCGCAGTCGAGAACTGAAAGAAGCGATTTTTAATGAATCAACTGATGCCCTATTTTTAGTTGATCCAGAGACGGGACTGACGTTCGATTGTAATCAATCTGCCGTTAACTTATTTGAAGCGGCTAGTGAAAATGAACTGATTAATATTGAAGGACATACTCTCCAAAAGTCCCGATTCACACCCGCAGAGTTAGCTAATATCAATCAAGCGATTAACCAGTACGGCGTTTGGAGTAAAGAAGTTGAATATATCACCAAAAAAGGGAAACACTTCTGGGGCAACTTAGCCGTAAAGCGAATTCATATTGCTGACAGGGCTATTAATTTAGTCCGGGTTACGGATATCACAGCTCGCAAGCAAACGGAAAAAGATATAAAACTACAGGCTGTGATTACTCGAAACATGGCAGAAGGTATTTGTTTGGTTAGTGTTACTGACGGTAGGATTGTTTATGCCAACCCAAAGTTTGAGCAGATGTTTGGTTATGAAATCGGTGAACTAAACAACCAACCTGTGCGAATTATTAACCATGCAGATAATGAAGTTGAAGCCGATCAAGTCCGACAGTTGATTACTCAAAAAATCTTAGAAAATGGCGAATATACTTACCAAGTTTATAATGTAAAGAAAGATGGAACTCCCTTCTGGTGTCAAGCGACAACCTCTCGTTTTGATCATCCCGACTATGGCACCGTCCTGGTTGCTGTTCAACAAGATATCACCGTGCAAAAGCAAACTCAAGATCAACTTAAAGCCTCCCTAAAAGAAAAAGAGGTCTTGCTCAAGGAAATTCATCACCGGGTTAAAAATAATTTGCAAATTGTCAGTAGTCTGTTGCAAATGCAGTCGCGGCGGACTAAAGATCAAGACGTGGCGTTAGTCTTACAAGACAGTCAAAATCGCATTGCCTCGATTGCTCTGGTGCATGAAAAGTTATATCGGTCTGAAAATTTAGCTCAGATTGATTTTGCCCAATATGTTCCCGATTTAATCACTCATTTATTTGATTCTTATAACATCAGTTCCAGTCAAGTTCGCATTTCCTATCAAGTTGAGGATATTCCTCTCGCCATTGACACGGCGATTCCCTGTGGCTTAATTTTAAATGAATTGGTGTCTAATACGCTAAAATATGCCTTTCCAGAGCATCATAACGGAGAAATAGAGATTAAATTTAAACGAAATTTGGATAATAACTCGCTTACCCTGCTTGTCCGGGATAACGGTGTGGGAATCCCCAAATCTTTTGATATTGAAACAACCACTTCATTAGGATTAACCCTGGTTTTAGGATTAGTCGATCAGATCGATGGCACCTTAGACCTAAATTGTGACTCCGGAACTGAATTTACAATTACCTTTAGCAATAAGCTTAGAACTCGATAATGTATAGAACGAAGGATCGCCCGATAATGTTTACCAAACCACCTCCGAACTTTAAAAAAAGCCTAAAAATTCTCGTCGTAGAAGATGAAAGAATTATCGCGATTAATTTGAAAGAAAGCTTAGAATCCCTCGGCTATACCGTACCTGCAATCGCAGCGTCGGGAGAAAAAGCGATTGAAAAAGCCACTGAGTTCCGTCCCGATTTAGTGTTGATGGATATCTGGCTCAAAGGCAATATGGATGGGATTGAAGCAGCAGAGCAAATCTGGGAACACCTGAAAATTCCGACAATTTATGTCACCGGACATTCAGATCAAAGTACGGTAGAACGGGCAAAAATAACGGCTCCCTTTGGCTATATCCTCAAACCCGTTAAAGAACAAGCTCTTTATGTGGCAATTGAAACCGCACTCCAGCGATATGAACGAGAACAATTACTTAGCGCCATTCTCAGAGGGATTGGAGATGGAGTCATTGTTACGGATAACCAGGGTCAGATTCAGTTTCTGAATCAGGTGGCGGAATCCTTAACCGGTTGGCAATTGGTTGAAGCCAGAGATCGGAAGTTAACCGAAGTATTTAATATTGTCGATGAACAAACCCAGGAGCCTGTTGGGGATGTCCTCACTAATGTCCTAGAACAAGAGACAATCATTTATTTAGAAGAGCAGATTTTGTTGATCCCCAAACAGGGAAAGCCGATCCCCGTAGCGGATAGTATTGCTCCGATTAAAAGTAACAATGGTGCGATCGCGGGAGCAGTTTTGGTATTTCGAGATGCAACACAACAGCGTTTAGCCCAGGAACAGAATCGCGCCCTGGAACGCGCCCGCCAATTAGAGTATGATATGGCTGAACTGCAATGTTTGGATCTGATCCACGATAATAGTTTAAATGCAGCGTCATTAGAATTGCCTACGTCTCCGGCAAAGATTAAATTAGCAGTTCGGATTCTGGAAACAATCTTAGATCAACAGAGTTTATTAAGTTCAAAAATAAGTTCTGATTCCACCGTGATTGCTCGTTATTGGCAAATTGTCCAGGAGCAAGGCATCCAAAAGCTCAAGCTCGTGAATGATCTGCTGGATATCCGTGCGATTGAAACAGGGGTTTATCCCTTACAAGTAACGTTGATTCCAGTCCCCGATTGGATTTCTGAGTTGATGCAACCGTTTGCAGCTTGGGCGCAATTTCAGCAGCAACGATTGCATATTGATATTGCTCCGAATTTACCCCCTTTGGTTTCAGATCAGTTGAGTTTGACTCGGATTTTGAAAGAATTACTGAATAATGCATTTCAATACACGCCAGCCGGGGAGGATATTGGGGTAACCGTGCGGCTTGGGGAAACTGGCAATGTAGAGACGTTGCATGCAACGTCTCTACGTCAGGAGAACAGGTTTTGTGCGGTCGAGATTCAGGTGAGTAATTCTGGGGTAGAAATTCCCCCAGAGGAACAAGAGAAAATTTTTGAACCATTCCATCGCATTCCTAGTCCCTATCCCTGGAAACAAGCAGGAACAGGTTTGGGATTGACAGTGGTGAAAACGTTAATGCATCGACTCCAGGGCGAGATTGAGGTAACTAGCGATCGCGACGGGACAAAGTTCACAATTTTTATACCAAATTTACAATCCCAAGGGATGGAGGTGGAAGATGATTATGATCAGTGAACAATGTTTATTAGGAACTGATACAGCAACAATGGCTCGGATTCTGGTTGTGGAAGATGAGAGAATTATTGCACTGAACCTGAAGGAAAACTTAGAAGCTTTGGGTTACGGTGTCGTCGGAATTGCCGCCTCTGGGGAAAAAGCTGTCACCCAAGCTGGGAAACTCCATCCCGATTTAGTGCTAATGGATATCTGGTTACAGGGGAACCTGGATGGAATTGGCGCGGCGCAACAAATTTGGGATGAGTGGCAAATTCCGGTGATTTATCTAACCGGACATTCCGATAAAATTACTTTAGAACGGGCAAAGATAACCGCACCCTTTGGCTATATCCTCAAACCCGTAAATGAACGGCAATTATCCGTGGCGATTGAAATTGCCTTGCAGCGCTATGAACGGGAGCAGTTTTTAAGTGCAGTGCTGCGGGGAATTGGCGATGGTGTGATTTTAGTCGATCAAGATTGTCGGATTCAGTTCATGAATCGGGTGGCGGAATTGCTAACCGAATGGCAATTTACCGATGGGAAGAATCGGGAGTTGACGGATGTCTTTCAACTCATTGATATCCAAACCCAGCAGCCTGTGAATAACTCAGTGACGTTGGCATTAGCAGAGGATAGACTGGTTTATCGTACCGATGATCATGTCCTAATTACTAAGACAGGTGAACCAATCGCGATCGCGGACAGTGCTGCACCGATTCGGGATAATCAAGGGAACCTCGCCGGGGTGGTGTTGGTATTCCAAGATATACGCGATCGCAAACAAGCCGAAGCCGCGCTACGCCAGCAGTTAGCCAGGGAACAACAAATCAATCAGTTTCAACGGCAATTTATTCACACCGTTTCCCATGAATATCGCACACCGCTCTCGATTATTCAAGCCTCAACCTTCCTGATTGAAGCCGATACTTCCTCGGTGCAATCGGAGAACAAGCGAGTCAATTGCCAGCGAATTAAACAGGCGGTCAAATATATGGTGGGATTGCTGGAAGATGTATTAACCTTTGGTCAAGCCGAAGCGGGTCAACTCATGCTTGATCCAATGCCTTTAGATTTAAACCTCTTCTGTCAACAACTCATCGACGAATACCAACTCATTGCCAGTGATCAAGCTAAAATAACCTGGATCAGTTGTAGCAAAGGTCAAACCGCTTATCTGGATAAAAAAATCCTGCAACTGATTGTGAGAAATTTACTCACCAATGCTTTAAAATATTCTCCAGAAAACAGTTCTGTTTATTTAACCCTAACCTGTGAAAATGATCGGCTTATAGTAGAGGTGAAAGATCACGGCATTGGTATTCCACCAGAGGAGCAACCCCATATCTTTGAGCCATTCCGCCGCGCCAGTAATGCAGGGACAGTGAGAGGTTCCGGGATGGGGTTAGCTATTGTCAAGAAAGCTGTTGATTTACATAGGGGAACATTGTCAGTGGAGAGTGTTTTGGGTGTGGGTACAACGTTTACAGTAGTCTTACCCTTTCCCGAAGAATCAGTCTAGTCATTGGTCATTCGTCATTCGTCCTTGGTTATACTCGCTGCGTGATAAGCAAGCTACGTTCTTGGTTAGGACTTACGCAAAGGTTCTATATGTAGGGTGTGTTAGCGTAGCGTAACCCACCTTAACCAATATATATGATGTGGCTGCATAAGTCCTGTTTGTCATGGTTTGAGGTGCTTTTAGGAAACTTAATCTATTTCAGTTTATTTCCGGGAACCTACTTATGAGTCAAACGAGAGAGTTAGGTCTGAGCTATTTTCGTTTTATTCAACGGTTTATTGTCCTGAATAATTTATTTAAGCGTCGTTGTTGCCATGAAAAAATTAGCAAAGAAAATCTCTCAAAAACTGACAAGTATTCTCGTCGTTGAAGATGAACGAATTATCGCCATCAACCTGAAAGAACAGTTAGAATCCTTTGGCTATTATGTTTGCGCGATCGCTACATCGGGAGAGAAAGCAGTAGAAACAGCGACAGCACTATGTCCTGACTTAGTGTTAATGGATATTTGCCTCCAGGGAAACACTGAAGTGTTTAAACTTGTTAATCAAAATACAATGCAATCGGTAAATCTGCCGTTAATAACAGCAATTGAAAGCAATTTTACCTGTTCAATACCTAAAGATAGTCTCTTGATCTCCCGACAAACTAAAATGATTCCGATTGGCGGTAGTGTAACACCTATTCACGATAAACAAGATCAGGTGATTGGGGCAGTATTGGTGTTTCAAGATATCAGCCATTCTATTCAGCTAGAGGCAGCTAAATTTCAATTAGAACAGATTGATTTAGAGTTTATTGCCCAAGATTGGCAAAAAATGTTTAACTCGATTCATATAGGTGCGGAACGTCTAATGGATGTCACGCTGTCGTTGCAAGCGCTGCGGAATTTCTCGACATTGGATGAACTGGATCAAAAGATGGTTTATATTAATGAAATGATTGATTCAACCTTATTACTGGTACAGCATCGCCTCAAACCTCAAGGTAAAAAGCCAGAGATTCGAGCCATCAAAATCTATGGTAATTTACCTTGTTTAATGGGTTATGCGAGTCAGTTGCATCAGGTATTTATTCATTTGTTGAATAATGCCATTGATGCGATAGAAATGAAAGGTATGCCGGGTATTATTACCATTGACACCAGCATAATTAGTCGCCCGGTTTCGCTGCAAGCTGGAGATGGAGGAGAGGGGGAGATGAGGAGATGGGGAGACGGAGAGATCAGGGAGATGAGGGAGATAACTCAAAACCATGTCCTTGAGCGAAGTGAAGGATCAATACTCAACACATCTCAAAATGTGCGAGATGTTGTGGTGATTCGGATTACTGATAATGGTTGTGGAATGAGTCAGGAAGTACAACAACAAATTTTTGACCCATTTTTCACGACCAAATCCGTGGGAACAGCCGTAGGATTAGGGTTATCAGTCAGCTATAAAATTGTGGTGGATAAACATGGCGGTCAAATCCACTGTCATTCAGTCGAAGGTGAGGGAACGAAGTTTGAAATTGAGTTACCTTTAAAAAAGGGCGGGTTTTGCAGCCAAGTTAGGGAAAACAATCAACAGTAGTCCCTAAACCCGCCCCAACAAATCCGATTCCCTCGAAGGTCGTGAAAGGTCAATACTCTCCGGAACTAATCCCCCTGCACCCAAGTCATCCCTTGACTGGGGAATTTTCCCCCAGGTTACAGAATTCTATTGATACCCATGCATTTCTCTGGAAAGCTATCCTTAGTTTTATTAATCTTAACCTTCTCCTTTGTCTTCCCCCCCACATCAAAATCCCTGTTCTGTCCCTTAGTTGCGTGGAGTCGTCATCCAGAACGAGACTTTGGACAAGATGGTCGAGATGGTGCAGATGGACGTGCGGGGAGACGGGGACGAGATGGGGAAAATCGGACAATTTTTGTGGATGGTTCTCCGATTAATCTGGAGTTGTCGGGAGGAGATGGCGGGGATGGGAATGATGGGAAACGGGGTAAGGATGGAGATTGTTCCCGACAACCGCGAAAAGTAGATTATGATTTGCAAGCCGCAGATGGAGGCGATGGCGGTGATGGCGGAAATGGCGGTGATGGTGGGAATGGTGGATCATTGACGGTTTATTATACAAATCGAGAGGATTTGAAACAAATCTATGTACGTTCCGTTGGCGGACGTGGTGGACGTTCTGGACGCGGCGCTTATGGGGGTGATGGCTGTGAATGTGATGACCGAAGTTGGGAGGTAGAAACCTGTACGAAAAAGTCAGACAATGGTGGCGAAGACTGTGAAACTGAGCGATTTGAGTGTGAAGATGGTGACGATGGTCGAGATGGTCGAGATGGTCGAGAGGGGAAACAGGGGAACCTAGGAACACTAACCCTAATTAATCGTACTGAAGCCTTACCCCCAGACAAACCCACCGCTACCGTTACTCTACCTCAACTGCAAAATAGCGCGATCGCACTCTCTGTGAATCAATGGCGAACTCGTACTGGTGCAACCGCCTTACTCGCACCCAATTCAATTATTGCCAACCAGTATCGGGAGTTTGTTGGACGCTTAGAACGGTCTTTTGAGTTAGTCTGGAATGCAGACCGGGCGATTACCGACTTTTATAATCAACCGATATCCCTCAGTCTCAAATCCGATCAAGGCATTGATGTATCTTTGCCCAAAGAAGTCTGGTTTGATGGCACAATGTCGCAACAGGGGGATGTGACAAGGTTTGTCGTCACCAATGCGCTACTGGAACGGGAAGCCACCCAGCTTACCCGGGCAGATTTTGCCGGAAATCGTTCAGCGTTAACCTTTAGTGTGGTGGACTTAGCCGGAAAGTCCGACTTGTTAGACACCCAATTCTGGTTAAAATATCGTACTGCCAATTCCGGCGCTCGCTTCCGTCGCTTCTATAATTACAGAACCCGGTATGAAGGAATTATTCCGGCGGAACTTGTCACTCGCCATAACAACCGCTACACGCTAGAAATAGGCAAACTCCCCATAGAAGCCGAATACCTGCGTCCTGGAGTCGCGATCGAAATTGAGTTAGTCGCGACTCGTTCCTTTGCGGGAAACTCAGCCCAACAGGAAATGAATTGGCGCGGGGAAATTCGATAAGTTTGTAGTCTGGGATGCAAGCCTATCGTCACATTGCCAGGAAACGTTAAGATCGTCATTCGTCATTTGTCATTTGTCATTTGTCATTTGTAATGGTTTGAGGCTTGTTTACAAAACTTAGTTTAGTACAGGGCTGTTTTCTTTTGTCCGACTACTTAAGCATCTTGCTCGCTACTAATACCCAATTTAATTGCATGACAGCTTATGTACTACGCCACTACTTATAACAGGCTAAAGCCCTTACTACAAACTCCAAACTTCAAACTTCACCAAATTTATGTCTTAGGGTTGATGTATAATTGATAAAAACCATCAATCCTGATAGGGATTCAGTATAATTCGCTTAAGGAGTTCATGACGCCAGATTTCTTACAGGTTACGTTTTTATACAATCAAGTCATAGACTATCTCATCGCCTTTGTCATCTTGGTTGTGGGAATTTTTCTGATCAAAATTCTCCGCCAAGTGATTGTAGGACGGCTCAAGCGCTGGGCGGCGAAAACGACAACTCAGTTGGATGATTCCCTGATCCAGATTATTGAACGAGCCGTGATTCCTATCCTTTACGTTGGCACGTTTTATGTGGCGATCGCGAATCTCACCTTACATCCGATTCTGGATCAGGTAATTGACGCTTTGACGTTGATTGTTGCCACGATTTTAGGGATTCGCCTCTTGGTTTCCCTGGTGGAGTACGGTTTCCGGTTATATTGGCTAACTCGCCGCCAAAGTGAAACGGTGGAACAGGCGCTTGATGCGTTAATTCCGGCGGCTCGAATTGCAATTTGGGCGCTGGGAATTGTCTTTTTGTTAGATAATCTGGGTTTTGATATCTCCGCTGTTGTGGCTGGATTAGGCATTGGGGGTGTGGCGATTGCTTTAGCGTCTCAAGGCTTTCTCCAGGATTTATTCAGCTACTTCTCTATCCTCTTTGACCGTCCCTTTGAATTGGGAGATTTTATCATTGTTGACGATTTCCTTGGTTCAGTCGAACATATTGGCATTAAAACGACTCGTCTGCGGAGTTTAAGTGGAGAACAACTCATTTTTGCCAATACTGATTTAACCAGTTCGCGGATTCGCAATTTTAAGCGGATGCCTAAACGACGGGTGGCGTTTAAGTTTGGCGTGCTTTATGAAACGTCTCAAGAAAAACTCCAGATCATCCCTGGAATTGTCCAAGGGATTGTGGAAAATCTAGATAATACCACCTTTGACCGGGCGCATTTTAGCGATTATGGGGATTTTAGCTTAAATTTTGAGGTTGTATATTACGTTTTAAGCAGTGATTACAACCTCTATATGGATATCCAGCAGCAGCTTAATTTACAGCTTAAACAGGAATTTGAGGCACGTCAGATTGAGTTTGCTTACCCCACCCAAGTCACCTATTTTGGGAATCTCAACACCGGAGAAATTAGCGATTCTTTAAGTGCTTTGGTTGCTGATGGCAAACCCTAAGCCGTTGGTTGACATAAGTGGAGAGTAGAGACGTTCCGCAGCAACGTCTGTCAAGTGTAGGGGAATTTTTAGGGGCAATTGTAGGGGCGGGTTTAGCCATTTAATTTTGCTATCTACCGATAACCACTCAACAAAACCCGCCCTTCTTCTG
>NZ_JBKHHI010000208.1:0-11371 GCF_046539235.1 Coleofasciculus sp. | reverse complement strand
CGCTTGTCTTGATGCTGCCTTAGAAATCAGACCCATTCGATAGGCAATTAGCAACACTCCTAAGGTTCCCTTAACCTGCAAACCTAAACTAATAGCAACCCGTCGAGCTAACTTCTCATCAATCAAAACCCAGTCCGCTTTAATTTCCTGAGCCAGTAATATAACATCCTGTTCACCCCGATCAAGTTGCACTAATTCAGCCGATAATAACAAAGAACGCTCTGGCGCTTGAATCACTAACCAATTGGCTTGAGCAACCGCCTCAGCACCTGGACGTTTCTCTCCCTGTAATGCTACTTCTTCATAAACCGAGACAGGCACAACCACCTCCTTGAAGAGTCGATTTAGCAGAAATAGATAACCTGTAATAGATAGGGCGATTAAGGGGGTACTGTTAACAACAGTCTTCAATGTGTTTCCCCCTGCTCATACCAAACCGCACTCACCTCTCCCTCGCGTTCTAATTCCTCCTCTGGGTAATCAATCACGGCGAATCCCGAGTCAGACAGCAACTGATAAAACTGCCAACGACTACAACCCATGACTTTGGCAGCCCATCCACCTGAAATATCACCGGATTGGTATAAAGAACCCAACGTTGAGAGTAAGATTTGCCGCCGCAAGTCCTCTGGCTTTAGTTCGGGTCGAGTTGTCAATAGTTCATCCGGAACAATAACTTCTATTTTCACGTTACAATTCAATGTTTACCCATTGAGGCTATAGGTGTATATATTTCTTTATGATAAAGCCCTACCCAAAAAATGCGTAGAGGTTACTGGATGACAATTAAATATCTCCTGGATGAACATATCCCCCTGGTGTATCGCACACAGATGTTGCAACGTTATCCTCAATTACAAGTATGGGTGATTGGCGACCCTTGTGCCGAAGGCGATCGCGTGGTGATAAGATTTGGGAATAGAGTGCGATAAGCGACCTTGTGCCGAAGGCAATCGCGTTAGGGTTGGGATGAAGTGCGATAAGCTATCTTCTTGTGCCGAAGGCAATCGCTCTTTGGATTGGGTTGAGGGGGGAAGTGTGATCGCGTTTGGATGGGGTTGACGAATAAGTGCGATCGCGCTTGTAAGGTGGAGTAGCGAAGCAACCTGAAGCGTAATGCACTATTGTAAGTGGCGGCTCATCCATCACAAGGGGTGCGATCGCATATCCTAAGATTAAGAGGGGATTCCTCCAACGTTCTTTGGCAATACACCACCACTGGAGTGGGGAAAGGCAACTATGTTCATTGGCACCCGTCATGCGTACTTCACGCCAGAAGAATATTTAAACATCGAACGCATCAGTCCGGTCAAGCACGAGTATCTTCAAGGTCAACTCGTCGCCATGGCAGGAGCCAGTAAAGCCCATGTCATCATCACCGGAAATCTCTCGGCTCTATTGGTAAATCATCTGCGTGGCACAGGCTGTATTTCTTATGCCGTGGATATGAAAGTTCGTCTGCCAGCTTTAAACCTCTTCTATTACTCCGATCTGGCTGTAACCTGTGATCAGCGCGATCGTGCTTCAAACGAAGACTTTATTCTCCATCCCAAACTGATTGTTGAAGTATTATCAGACTCTACTGAAGCGTTTGATCGCGGCGATAAATTTTCCGACTACAAAACGATCACAGAGTTTGAAGAATACATTTTGATCCACCAAAAGCAAATTCTGGTTGAACAATTTCAGCGCAAGTCTAATAACCTATGGGTTCCTCAAATTTATCGAGCAGGTGATACCATCGAATTTACCAGTATCAACTTTGTCTGCGCGATTGAAACCCTCTACGAAAACATAGAGCAGCTATCCTAGTGCGATAAGCTATCTTCTTGTGCCGAAGGCAATCGCTGTTTGGGTTAGGTTGAAGGGAGAGAGACAGAAAATGATTAAAGCCTGTTGCCTGTTCCCTAATCTCAACTGTTAACTTTAATGAAAGTCTGACTACTTACAGACTAGCCTTTGCTATCTGAACTTGGGTACTTTTTTCATCGGCATTCTGCCTTTTTCACCCTCCTTCTAACGGCACAGCTGGTTCCTCTAGGGGACGGATAATCGTGGGGGCGGGTTCTTGTTCAAGTTGCTGAAAGATTCCCTCCAGCGCCTTTTCTAAACTTTCCGCCATAACGATGCGATTTTCATAAACAACAATTACCCGCGCTAAAATAGGCAGGCTATTGCGTTCGGCTTCCAGGTAAAGTGGTTCGACATATAGTAAGGATTGCTCAATCGGAATCACTAACAGATTCCCCTGAATCGCCCGTGAACCTTGACGATTCCACAGCGAAATTTGCTGAGAAATTACCGGATCTTGATTGATTAAGGCTTCAATTTGTTCAGGTCCGTAAATCAGTTCTTGTTTAGGAAACTGATATAAAAGTAATTTACCATAATTCTCACCATCGGAACGACCTGCCAACCAAGCAATTAAATTATTACGTGCCTGAGGTGTAAAGGGATGGAGGAGAATGAACTCTTCATTCGTAGCCGTTGGCAGTTTCATAATCAGGTAGTACGGTTCCAGGGGTTGCAACTCCCCGCCGTAAATCTCCTGGGGAATCCGCCATTGGTCTTCTCGGTTGTAAAATACTTGGGGGTCAGTCATGTGATAGGTGAGTAACCGTTCAGACTGGACACTGAAGATGTCTACCGGATAGCGAATATGACGCCGCAGCGCCGGAGGCATGGCCTCTAGAGGTTGGAATAGCGTGGGAAAAACCTTTGTCCAGGTTTGAATAATTGGGTCGTCGGGGTCGGCGACATAGAATGTAATAGTGCCGTCATAGGCATCAATGACGACTTTAACCGAGTTGCGGATATAGTTAAATTCATTATCACCAGGGTCAGAATAAGGATAATGATCGCTGGTGGTGTAGGCATCAACAATCCAGTAAAGATAGGTTTGATCCGCTTCTGTTTCCCCACCCTGAGGATTAACACTGACAATATACGGATCACGATCATAGTGCAAGAACGGTGCGATCGCCCGAATTCGTTGATTGATGTTGCGACGGAATAATACCTTAGTTTCTGGCGTAAAGTTGTCCGTAAACAGCATTTTCCAGTCTTTGAGATACTCAGCAAACAATAGCCTGCGCCATAGTGAACCAATGCTGACCCCACCATCGCCATCGTAGGTATTGTAAACATTATCCTCACCACTGGGATAATCGAATTCCTGAACATTGGTGGGAGTCATCACATAATTTTCCGTGAGTTGTCCGTAGTAAATTCGGGGCGCCCCAATGGGTATACTTTCGCGAATCAGTTTGCTAGAGGTGGATAAATCTCCACCAACACCGGGATCAGCACCGGTGCCAATATCTTTAACAAAATAGTTAGGTAATCCTCCACTCCCCACCCGATTCACGGGACTCATGGTAAAGCCATAGCCGTGGGTATAAACTAAGTGTTGGTTCACCCAGGTTTGGGCTTGTTCGGGAACCGATTCGTAGGATAATTCCCTTGGTGCAATAATCACCTGTTGCTTTTCAAGGGTGAAACCGGGTGCTGGTACGGTTAAGGAAATCTCTGTGTCTTCTGCTTCTAATTCATCGCCCTCTTCTCCATTAAAAGAAGGGGAAACACCACTGACTTCTAAGGGTAGCCTGTAGCGGTCAATATCAGCGTCGGGAAATTCGTAGTAGAGGCGGATACGTTGTAGCTGACGATTAGTTTGCAGGATGGGGCGAGTATCCCAGAGGCGGATATTGCGAATCGTTAAAATATTTTCATCTAAATTAGTACTGGTGAGTTCGCCTTCGGGGTTAAAGATTTCCACATTAATACTATCAAGATCAAACGCCGCTCGACTCAGGGCAATACTGCGTTCAATATAGGGGCGTTCCCTTTCCAATTCATTCGGCTGCACGCCAAACCGTTGCACCGTTGCCGGAATTAGCCAGCCTGCGATCGCGACCATGATCACATACAATCCCAGTAGGGAGAGTGTTCCCTTGCCACTCCTGTGCAGCGACTTAAACCCGATTATCGGTCTCAGGAGTAAAAATAAAGCAATCCCCAGGGCGAAAACACTTAACCCTGTATTAATCGGTAACTGCGCCTTAACATCGGTATAACTAGCACCATAGGTAACGCCACGAGTGGAATACAGCAGTTCATAGCGCGATAGCCAATAATGGAACGCCACTGTCGCCATCGCCACGGAACCCAATCCATGTAAATGATAAAGTTGATGAGCAGAAAATCCGGGAAACCGCCCATGAGACAGGCTATTTCCAGATACCAAATAGGTTAAGGTTACGGCGACTAAACCAAACAGACACAGCCCCCCCAGCCAAAAGTTCAATAGTTGCCACACTGGAAGTTTAAAGACATAGAAACTAATATCCGTGCCAAATAAAGGGTCATTCGCGTTAAAGGCGGTTGGCTGTAAATACTGCAAAATCCTGCCCCATTGTCCTGATACCACTAAGGCAAAAACCACGGGAAAAGCAACAGCCATCGCCGTTAACCAGAATTGGGAATTAACCACCAATGCGATGACAATGATAACTAAAACAATGAGTTGTATAATT
Source organism: Coleofasciculus sp. (assembly GCF_046539235.1). Classification (GTDB taxonomy): domain Bacteria; phylum Cyanobacteriota; class Cyanobacteriia; order Cyanobacteriales; family Coleofasciculaceae; genus Coleofasciculus. The sequence goes on along the minus strand of NZ_JBKHHI010000208.1, from coordinate 6,836 downwards.
TGTGCCAGCAACTGTAGCACTACACTTCCTATGGAACTCCAATCAAAAGGAGGCGGTAGGGGTGGCGTTACACTGGGCAAATTAAAATCAGGTTGCCAAAGGGAGATAACTACTTCGCCGTAATGTAGTAGCATTACCCCCACGATTACGTCGAGGCATAGTACGAGTGGTAAAAGTAATCCTAACCTCAGCGCTAACGCTCCCTTTTGAATGTTGAAGGGTGTGGAGTTTTGTGTAGGAGTCATTGGTATCGTCGGATTGAGTTGAGTAGTCCCCGGAGGTATCCTCGTGGGGTTACCCATCTCCTTGGCGATGGCGGCGGGATACTTTAGCCGATTGGCGAGAAACAAGTTACTGAGTAAAAATCCGGCGGATAAGCAACCCACAAACGCCCACAAACCTAGCTGAGTCAGTAAGCGCAACCAAAACGCTGATAAATAGTCAAGCTCAATGAACCATAAAATTTCCGCAACCAGGTGAGCCAGCAAATCCCAGGCTAGCCACAACCCCAGAAGCACGATGATGACTTGAAAAAGGCGATTCCAGATGCGTTTAAACATGTTGCTACACAGCGAGCGGCGATAGTATCCTCTATCCAAAGTTTACCTGCCTTCTGCCTTGGAGCCTTCTGCCTCTTGATCAAAAAGCCCGTGACGAGGATTGAACTCGTGACCTCACCCTTACCAAGGGTGTGCTCTACCACTGAGCTACACGGGCATATTTATATGGACGCTTCTAGTACACATACCCTCTAAAAATTAGAGTCATGTGATGGGCCGAGTTGGATTTGAACCAACGTAGGCAAAGCCAGCGGATTTACAGTCCGCCCCCATTAACCACTCGGGCATCGACCCATTTCGTTCACAGTTATCAATACTAGCACAACTTTTAATTTGTGTTCAACTTTTTTTCGGATTTCCCCATCTCAGCTATCTTCCCGAATGGGCGCAAGGATGGTGACCCTACAGCGCAGTCATCTGAGCCATCTGCTCCATCTGCCCCGTCTCGCCATTTTGTATCAAAAATAACAATCACTCGGATGAGCTGGCTCTAATATCACAGCTTAACCTTGTTTATCTCTATCAACGCACGGAATTAGCCGAGGAATATTTATACAAATGGTTAGACGATTAGGGCGACGCAAATTTTTGATCTATGGCTCCGCCACATTAGGCACCAGTATTCTCCTCAAAGCCTGTAGTGAGCCGCCAGCACCGGATACCACAGGAGAGGCGACAACCTCTGACTCGGCGGTGGCTGGTGGTAATGGTGACGCGATAAAAGTCGGGATTCTCCATTCCCTCAGTGGCACAATGGCAATTAGTGAAAAAAGCGTCGTGGATGCCGAACAACTCGCCATTGAGGAAATCAACGCCGCTGGGGGTGTCCTGGGTAAGCAGATTGAAGCGATTGTGGAAGATGGTGCCTCGGATTGGCCCACGTTTGCGGAGAAAGCCAGAAAGCTAATTGACCAAGATAAGGTCGTTTCCGTTTTTGGCTGCTGGACGTCGGCTAGCCGCAAGGCGGTATTGCCCGTCTTTGAAGAGAAAAAACATATACTCTGGTATCCTGTGCAGTACGAGGGTCAGGAGTGTTCTAACAATATCTTCTATACAGGCGCTGCTCCGAATCAGCAGATTGAGCCAGCCGTGGATTGGTTGCTGGAGAATAAGGGCAAACAATTCTTTCTGATTGGTTCTGACTACGTGTTCCCTCGTACCGCTAATACAATTATTAAAGCACAGCTTGCAGAACTGGGTGGCGAAACTGTTGGTGAGGATTACTTGCCTCTGGGAAATACGGAAGTTACCCCAATTATTACTAAAATCCGTGCGGCGTTACCAGAGGGGGGCGTTATCTTTAATACTCTCAACGGGGATAGTAATGTGGCTTTCTTCAAACAGCTACAGGGTGCGGGTTTGACCCCTGATAAGTATCCGGTTATGTCGGTGAGTATTGCTGAAGAAGAAGTCAAGGCAATTGGTACAGAATACCTGAAAGATCAGTATGCGGCGTGGAACTATTTCCAAACGGTTGATACTCCACAAAACCAGGAATTTGTCAAGGCATTTAAGGCAAAATATGGTGAAGACCGAGTGACCAATGACCCGATGGAAGCTGCCTACATTGGCGTTTACTTGTGGAAGCAAGCGGTCGAACAAGCGGGAACGGCTGATGACTTAGAAGCTGTTCGCAAAGCGGCTTATGGTCAGAAATTTGAAGCCCCAGAAGGGATTGTCACCATGAATCCTAACCATCACCTCTCGAAGGTGGTACGGATTGGCAAAGTGAGAGAGGATGGTTTGTTTGAAATTGTCAACGAGACGGAAGCGGCTGTTGAACCCATTCCCTGGAATCAATTTGTTGCCGATACTAAGGGATTAGGTTGTGATTGGTCTGATCCTAACAAGGGTGGTAAATACAATTTAAAAGACATATAACCTTTGGAACAGGGAACAGGTAGATGAGGGATCTTGTAGAGACGTAGCCGGCTACATCTGGGAGATGAGGTGATGAGGGAGAGAATAATTTACGGGAGGCGGAACCATGAACAATCAACAATCAACAATCAACAATCAACGTAAAAAATTGTGCTAGCAGGACTTTTAGATAGTCTCTATGGCGGTATCAGTATTGGCGCTGTTTTATTAATTGCAGCGCTGGGATTAGCCATTGTGTTCGGACTCATGGGTGTGATCAACTTGGCACACGGGGAGTTGATGATGCTGGGTGCTTATACGACTTTTGTTGTCCAAAATGGGTTCAAGTCTCTGGGGGAACCTTGGTTTGAAACCTATATCCTATTTGCCGTACCGATCGCGTTTCTGGTAACCGCCCTGGTGGGATTGGTTCTGGAACGGGGTGTCATCCGCTTTCTATACGGGCGTCCCCTGGAAACCTTGTTAGCAACCTGGGGCGTTAGCCTCATTTTGCAGCAGTTTATCCGTAGCGTAAATTGGGTGATGGCAATTGGGATTGCCCTATTTTGCCTGCTGTTTTTTGGGGCGCTGTGGGTGCTGTCTCGTCGGGCAGATTTTCCGAGGATTCGTAGTTGGGCAATTCCGATAATGGTGGTATTATCCCTGGGAATTGTCTTTACGATTGGCAAGGTTTTGAGTGAAACATTCGAGCTAGGCTTAACTAAGCCTTGGTTTGGCACTCAAGGTGTTGATGTCACCGCGCCAACCTGGTTGCGGGGAGGGTGGCTGGTGGAGTTACCCGAAGGTAGCTTTCAGTTATCCTATGTCCGATTATTTATTATTGGGTTAACGATTCTTTGCATCACGGGTATTTACCTATTCTTACAGCGTTCAGCTTGGGGATTGCGGATTCGCGCTGTAACTCAAAATCGGAGTATGAGCGCTTGTTTGGGTATTCCTACGGGTAAGGTTGATGCGTTAACCTTTGCTATTGGTTCAGGTTTAGCTGGGGTTGCAGGTTGTGCGATTAGTTTGCTGGGTTCAGTTAGCCCGAATACCGGTCAGAACTATATCGTTGATACGTTCATGGTGGTGGTGGTTGGCGGCGTTGGTAAATTAGTGGGTTCGATTGTGGCGGCGTTAGCGATTGGTACGATTAATTACCTGATTGGTTCGGGAATATTGGCTTTGCTCTTTCAGCCCATTGAGCCGTTATTTGATTTGTTTACCTTTTTTGCCACCACCAGTATGGCAAAGGTGATGGTGTTTGCCCTAATTATTATCTTCCTACAAATTCGACCGGGCGGTATTTTCCCACAGAAAGGACGGTCTTATGAATTGTGAGGCAGAAGGCAGAAGGGACAAGGAACAAAAGAGTTCAGCCAAAAAGGGAGTAATTAAGGCAGTTTTAGGATAACGAATGACCCTTCGGCTTACGCTCAGGGCGGAAGCAAATGACGAATGACCAATGACCAATGACCAATGACCAATGACCAATGACTCTGTACTTGAAATTCCCGGACTAGACCGACGGCGCAAGCGTCGTCGATCTCTACTGATTGAAGTGGGTGTGGTTACTCTAATCGCCCTGCTGCTGATTATTGTGTTTCCCCTGGCGTTGTCTGACTTTCGCCTGAGCTTGTTGGGGCGATTTTTGGCATTGGCGATCGCAGCTTTGGCAATTGATTTGATTTGGGGCTATACCGGACTCTTGAGTCTGGGTCATGGCATTTTTTTCGCGTTGGGCGGTTATGCGTTGGCCATGCACTTGAAATTAGCCCCCTTGGAAGGCGATACTTTGCCAGAATTCATGAGTCTCTATGGTGTGGAGAAATTGCCCTGGTTTTGGCAACCCTTTGATTCCTTTGGATTTGCCGTATTTGCCATAATTATTATTCCGGCTATCGTCGGGGCTTTGTTTGGCTATCTTGTCTTTCGTAACCGGATTCGGGGCGTTTATTTTTCTATCCTCACCCAAGCGGCTACGATTGTATTTTTCAATTTTTTCAATGGTCAACAGAAACTATTTAACGGTACAAATGGTTTGACCCATTACCAAACCTTACTGGGTGCTAATGTGAATGCCACCCGCACCCAGTTTATATTTTATACTATCACAATCCTGTTGCTGGTTGTCTCTTATGCCTTATGTCGCTGGCTGACTCAGGGGCGTTTTGGGCGCTTGCTGGTGGCGATTCGCGATGATGAAAATCGGGTGCGGTTTTCGGGGTACAATCCCACCGGATTTAAGGTGTTAGTCTTTGGTATTTCTGCGGCGTTGGCAGGAATCGCAGGGGCGATGTTCACGCTGCAAACGGGGATTGTTTCACCGAAGGCCATGGATATTGCCTTTTCGATTGAAATGGTGATTTGGGTGGCGGTTGGTGGGCGTGCCACACTGGTGGGGGCTATTCTAGGGGCGCTGCTGGTCAATTTTGCCAAAAGTATTTTAAGTGAAAACTTTGCCGAAAGTTGGCTATTTTTCCAAGGGGGATTATTTTTGCTGGTGGTGACGGTATTGCCGAGTGGAATTGTGGGTTGGTGGCGGGATTCCGGTTATCAGGGGTTACTCAGCTTATTCGGTAAGCGTAAAGAAGTGATTACCTATCCCAGTTTAGAAGAAGACCCAGAGGTGCAGCGAGAACGAGAGGAAATTAGTCATTAATTTTAGGGAACAGGGAACAGGGAATTCTAGTAAATATCATTGTCATTAGTCCTTTGTCATTAGTCAGCTAAAGTCTTGCTCAAGATGAATCAACCGATATTAGCCATTGAAGATTTAACCGTTAGTTTTGATGGCTTTAAGGCACTCAATAACCTCAACTTCAGTATGGATACTGGAGAGTTACGGGTGATTATTGGACCCAATGGTGCGGGAAAAACTACGTTTCTAGATGTGATCACGGGGAAAGTCCAACCAACCAGGGGGCGAGTTCTGTTTAAAGGACAAAATCTGCGGCGCAAATCTGAACATAAGATTGTACAGATGGGGATTGGTCGTAAATTTCAAACGCCGCGAGTTTACCTAAATCTAACGGTTCGAGAAAATTTAGATTTAGTCTGTAATCGCCATAAAAATGTTTTTTCGACTCTCTTTGGTCGTCCGGCTGCATCGGAACAACGCACGGTATTAGGGTTATTAGAAACAATTGGTTTAGTTCCCAAAGCCGATTTACCAGCCGATTTACTCTCCCATGGGGAAAAGCAACGGTTAGAAATTGGTATGTTGGTGGCGCAATCCCCTGATTTATTGCTGGTTGATGAACCTGTGGCTGGGTTGACCGATGAAGAGACGGAAAATATCGCTGACTTACTAATCAATTTAGCCGAGAGTCATTCAATTATTGTGATTGAACATGATATGGAATTTGTGCGGCTGATTGCCCGTAAGGTAACGGTACTGCACGAGGGTTCGGTGTTATGTGAAGGAAGTATCGATGAGGTGCATAATCACCCCCGTGTGGTGGAAGTGTATTTGGGACGAGAGTTCTCGATTAGCGCCCATCAAATGAAACTGCTGCGAATTATAGCAGCGATGGCTTGGTCAGATGGGGATGTAGCGCCCGAAGAAGCGGAGTTAATTATCTCTCGTTTGAGTCAATTGTTTTCGACGGATAGTGAAGAACAGGAAAAACTAAAAACAGAACTGCGGGATTATCTAGCCGCTAATGTTGATATTGATGAATTGGTGGCTCAAATTGAAAGTCCTGAAGAACGGGAGTTAATTTTGAAGCTGGGTTATGAGGTGATTAATGTTAGCGCCCGCACGCCTAATGAACCCACTATTAATGAACAAGAAGCAGCCGCCTATAAAGAACTGGTGAAGCTTCTGGATTTACCGGAAACTGTGGTAAATCGCTTAGAAGGAGATACCTCCAAGTTGTTGTGATTGATGGATGTATACACAGAATGTGTTTTTTGTCAAACTTTTTTCTGAATAAGCTCAAAAAATTTTGTCATTGGGGTATGCTTGTATTTTTTGACTTTTGCCGACGCTAGCGAAAAAAAATGACGCCATAGTAAGGGTTTAAAGCCTGTGTCTTTGCAAATTAATTACAATTAGCCTATGTTATTATAGTATACAGAACTTAATATATCATACTACAGCCAAACAACAACGTCAAATTGGGCTTTTCCAGGGACTGCTGCTGCCCGGTCAAAATCCCATAACATTTATAAAATTAAATTTTAAACTTTCAACTTAAAAGTTTTATTTATAATAGTTTCCACCTAGAATACCAGTTCAGTCATTGAAATCGATGCTAGAATCTTGAAAAAAACAGTAAAATAATGTACTAAATTTGCCCTTTTTTGAGCCTTGGACTAGGTTCAGGGCGTGCTGATGAATCAGGGCGGGTTGGGTTGAAATGTTATTGGTGAGGAGGGCGGGTTTTGTTGATAGGTTATCGGTGAGGA
>NZ_JBKHHI010000207.1:0-11393 GCF_046539235.1 Coleofasciculus sp. | reverse complement strand
CTAGGCTAACCTAACACTATTACAGCCAGCTCAAGGAAATTCCCATGTCAACCTCTACAACTGGAGACATACAATCAACTCCTATATCGGCTGTGGACTGGGAAACCCCTGTACCACCAACAAACTTGATTTTTGATGATGGAGAACCTTTGGAAACCAACCGTCACCGCATCGCGATGAATGCCTTAATCCGGTCAATGCTAGTAGCAATGGCGGTGGCAATATGTTTATATACTACAGTAGCCAGCAGATTCGCGATCGCGATTTTAGAGGACCAGATTTCTTTGTGGTTTTGAATGTGGATGGTGAGCGAGAACGCCAAGGCTGGGTTGTTTGGGAAGAAAATGGTCGCTATCCTGATGTGATTATCGAACTCATGTTGCCATCTACCGCTGCGATGGACACAGGTGTGAAAAAAGATATCTATGAGCAAACTTTTCGCACTCCTGATTATTATGTGTTTAATCCATTTGATCCCGATTCTTTGCAGGGTTGGCGCTTAGATTTAGAGCGAGGCTACCAGGCGTTGAATCCTAACCCTCATGGGTGGCTGTGGTGTCAGCGCCTCGGTTTATGGTTGGGAACTTGGCAGGGAACTATTGAGGATAAACCAGGAATATGGCTACGATTTTATGACCAACAGGGTAATTTAGTGCTTTTACCTGAAGAAGCGGCTTTTCGAGAAGGCGCGTTGCAGCAGTTGTTGCGTTTACTTGCGGTTCGATTTGGTCAGATTCCGGTTGAGGTAGAGACAATGTTAAGAACACAGGATATTCGTCAATTGGAACGTTTAGTGGAAGTCGTTTTGGATGTGGAGTCCTTAGAGCAATTTACTAACCAGTTATCTTAATTTGTGTAGCAATATACGCTTAAAGAGTCGATTACTTGTAGGGTGAGGAGAGCGCAGCGTAACGCACCATTCGTAACGCATCATTGCTCAAGGTATCGGTGGGTTACGGCGGATACTTCACTGAATGGTTATTGTCTTGATTAAACTCCCGCCTAACCCACGATGGCGGACTGACACAGCTAAAATTGTGGAATAGATATTACCATTGAATCGGGCGCATGTCTATGCGCCCCTACGGTTTCGGGGCGTGATTCTAATTCATCAAACAAGGTGTACCACGCTACTACGAAACTGATGACAAAAGACAAAGGACAAATGACAAATGACGAATGACAAAAAAATAACCCCTTCTGCTTGACTCTACAGAAGGAGTTTACTGGGCTTCTATTCTGTGTAAACTCGGAGGGAATTACTTGAGGCTCAATTAAGCCTTGTTGTTCTTTTTGGACTGTTGGCGCTTGAGCAAACCACCGATTCCTAGAGCGGTAGCGGAACCTAGGATAGTGAGGGGTTCGGGAACAGCCTCAGGATCAGTAACGGGTTTGGGTGCTTGATACACTGTGAAGTGAGATAAACCAGGGTGACCACCACCACCGTTTACAAGCCCATCAGTATTCCAGTTACCACTGATAACACCATCCAGTTTATAGGCACTGAAGGAATTACCGCCCTTGAGGGCAACCATTATATTAGTAGTACTAAAATCGATGCCTGTAAGACTCCAGCCTCCTGATGTACCGCCACCAGTAACTGTCAAACCATCATCAACGCCACTATCACTATCTACTTTAAATAGTTCTGACCATGCATCGACACCAAATAAACCATCTAGGACTTGATTAGAATCGTTACCCTTAAAAGCACCTTCACAAGCTACAGAGCCACTTAGGTCTGAAGTGCTACACGAATTTGATAAAGATGTTAAGGCGGCTTGAGCAGGAGAGAAAGCTGAAGATGCAACTACAACACTAGCAGCGGCTAAAACAGAGGGAACGAGAGAAGAGAATTTCATGTCAATACTCCTTAGGACTAGATAACTCGATTGCTGAAGCGTTTGGACTGATTGGCTTCGGCGTGTTTGCTTTTCTATATTCACACTATAAGGGACTGCACTTAGGTGTTGGGTAAAGTGGCAATGAAGAATCAGGAAAATTGTGTAAACTTCCTATAAAGATTAATCCCAATAAGATTCAAGTCCTTATTGGATAAGGGTTTTAGAGTTTTAGATAATTCTCCGAATTTCTACCATTTTGAGGAAAAATCGCCCTAAATAAGAAGCACAGAATGCTTTTTTGACCCAGGAAGACTAAGCTGTTCGGCATTTTAATCTTAATATCAATAATGATGAAATCCTTGTAGTGTGAGCATCTTGCTCACTACTAATACCCCCTTTAAATGTATGACAGCTTACCTCTACTCAATTTCAAGACGTGACTTATGGGGGGTTGAGTCTAGAGCCTCGACTAGAAGCGATATCGTATTCCCACAGATTTTGGTTTAACTTGCAATCAATCCTAAGCTAGAAACCAGAAACCCGCACAAATAGCGAGCGAGACGCAAAGCCTGCGGCATGGCTTCGCTTAACGCACTACTGTTCTCTCTGTCTCTTGCTCCCACCCTACAAACTAAAAATCCAGCTCAATTGGAACGTTGAGTAGAAGTCGTTCTGGATGTGGAATCCTTCGAGCAATTCATCAAGCAGTTATAGCAGTAGACACATCGATTAGGACAAGCGAACTGTTGTAGAGACGTTCCGGCGGAACGTCTCTACCATAAGATGTGTCCTAACCACTATGGCGGTTGCTATATCTTAATAACGTTCTATAAAAACCAATGACAAATGACAAAGGGCGAATGACAAAAAATTACCCCCTCTGCTAGACCAACAGAAGGAGTTTTCTCTACTTATAGAGTCACTCTAATTGTGCGCGATGAGATTAAGCTTTGTTCTTGTTGTTCTTTTTGGACTGTTCGCGCTTGAGCAAGCCGCCAATTCCCAGAGCTGTGGCAGAACCTAAGATGGTGAGGGGTTCGGGAACAGCCTCAGTAGGAGCAACAGCAGCCAGTTTGGTGCTACCTTGTCGATTGTCTCCTAAACTGGTTAAGCGGACTCCAAATTCCTGACCCAGAAACTGATCCAGTGTTACGTCAGAGACGGTAAACATGGTAGAGGTAATAAAATCACTTCCCATACCTGGAGTGCCGATTTCTAAACCAACATCAAAGGGTGCAAGAGTACCACCACCGTTGAGATTATTGCCACCTCCAAGGTTATTTACATTGTTGGCGTCTTGCTGAGTTTGAGTGATATCGCTACCCGTTATCGTGAGTGGGAGCAATGAATCATTAGCTACGTCAAACCAGATTCCACGGAGATCGCCGCCGTTATTAACGCTGCTATCAACATCCACTGTAAATTTAACATCGCTGCCAACTTCTTCAAGACGAAAATCTACCTTACCCGCCGATTGATCTCCGAAAGGATTGGCGCTAAAGGTGACAAATGCTGCATCAGCAGGATTGAAGGAAGACATGGCGACGGCGACGCCAGCAGCAGCTACAACAGAGGGGACGAGAGAAGAAAATTTCATGGTATGTACTCCTTAGGACTAGTTAACTCAATTCAAGAGCCATATAATTGCAAGATGTGAGCAAATCTCTTGAATTCTTTGCCAGATATGGCGTTGAGCTTCATTGAATTCGCTCTATAGTTCAATATAAAGTAACCTTCGATACATGTCTGTAAAGCTTCGATGAAGATATCCGGAAATTCCCTGATAAATGTTTAAAGTTTTGATGAAGATGTCGGAGATTCCCGTAAAAATCCGGTAAAAATGGCGACATTATTCCGGCTGAAAACCAGGTATAGTTAGGTTTTGAGTATTAGACGCTGCTGAATAAGGCTTCCTAAGCCTACCACGAGACTTATTCCGCAAACCCTACTGGACTGACACAGCTAAAATTGTGGGATAGATTTTACAGTTTGATGGGCGCACGCTATCATCCGTTTCAACTTAAGACTTTGTATGACTAGCGCTCAAAGTTTAGATCCCCCTAAATCCCCCTTAAAAAGGGGGACTTTGATTAATTTCTGGTTCCGCCCTGTTGAAGTTGATTAATTTCTGGTTCCCCCCCTTTGAAGTTGATTAATTTCTGGTTCCCCCCTTTTGAAGGGGGGCTAGGGGGGATCTCTGATTAAGTAAGGGTTTCAGCCTTAAGTTGACACCAATGGTCTCGTCCGACAGTGATTATCCCCTACCAACTCATGCCCTATTCATGTAGAGACGCGCCATGGCGCGTCTCTACTGCCAGGTTATCTCTGGCAATCCGCATCTTCACGCAGTAAGGCGCGGTTCATGAATCGCTACGTCTTGCCCAACCGGTTAAGCGCCAGATACTAACAAACAACGCCCCAGACACCAAAGCGCCCAGATTCCACTTCACCGAATTCTCTAACAACCGCAAAAACTGAGACTTCTTCTGGGATTGAGCTTCCTCCTGCATCCGAGTCTCACCCTGTTCCAAAAATGTCGAAACCTGCTCCTTCACCTCAGCTAACTGCTCAGTACCTTGAATCTGTGGCGTGCGCCCTTGACTATCCAATTGACTAATCAGAAACTGCATTTGTTCTACAGTCGTCGCTTGTCCTAGCGCCTCTCTCACCTGTTGAATTTGCTCTTGGCGCTGTTCAACTTGCTGAGTAATTTGCTGCGTGTTCCGCGCGTTCAGCCGTATCGTATTCACAACACCCAAGGGAACCAGCAAAAAGAACAAAATCCCCACCAGCAAAGCCAACCAGGACAAAATATTCAGAATCAGAGGTTCCCAACGGGTGCGTTGATCCCGTTCTCCTAAAAACACTAGCGCCAATCCCAGCAACGGTACGGGCACCCGTTCCACCAATTGCCCAAGCGTCTGAAATTCCCAAGCGGGATTCATAAACAGGGGAGGTACAAATATTTCTACGACATCGAAGAATGCCAAAATCAATAACCCATAGCCTACCCACCGCACCACTCCAATTGATTTGGATAAACCGGCGCTAAACTTCCAGAGTTGATCAATGGCTGGAACAAACTTATCTTTTTCTTCTGATTGCGTCATGGTTTTAATTATCGGTTATTTGTCATTCGTCATTTGTCATTTGTCATTTGTCATACTCGCTCCCTTGAGAAGCAGACTACCTCTTATGTCCGACATAATGATCACAACTAATTCATTGGTTAGCAGACTAATGACGTTTAACGTTCAATAGATTATCTCTTTTTCCCTACCTCTGGAAACAGATTGTCTAAATTATGAGGGGTAAGTTGTTCGGCATTTAAACCATAATGTCAAGCATTGGGAAATTCTTGTGAGCATCTTGCTCACTACCTATACACAATTTCAATTCATGTCAGCTTCCGAATGTAAAGAGGTGCCGTAGCCCATCTCTACCGACGGCTGCAACACCAGGGACTCAACCCTAGGAAGCCTAGTCGCTGACTTTCCTTGCCCTTTCTCAGCCAGAGTTGCCAGAATGACTTTCAGCAACACCACGAGAACGACACCAAAAATCAGCGCTAACACAAAAATCCGCACCTGTTTCCAGGACATTATGCCTCCTCAGTCTCCGGAGAACTTGTATCCTCCATCCGCAGCAGCAACCAGTAAAACACGCCGAAAACCATCACGGAAATCATACCAAAGACCAGAGAGCCTTCGCCCTCATGCCAGTATTTAAAGGCTTCCATATTTTGGGCATTTGCCAGCACCGCCATTAAAGCAACCCGGAAGCTATTGACGACAAACCCGACAACCAACGCCATGATTGGTACGAAATACTGCTTGCGCCCAGCGATGGGAAACATGATTAGGCAAATCACCGATAGTCCCAGCACATAGGTCATTGCTTCCATGCCGGAACAGCCATGATACACCTTAACGCCACCATCAGGCAGGTTAATAAAGACCTTATCGTACAGATAGACCTGAAAACCCATATACCACAGCATAAACGCCGAAAATTTAGCTGTGATCGGCGAGATATCTGGTAGAAATGAGGCAATTGTCGCCGGTCCACCGAGAAAAAAGAGGATGGTTATTTCTTGCCAGTATTGTTTGAATCCTTTAAACCCAGAGGCAAGTAACGCGACACCAATGGCAGAAATAAACGGTAGCAGCCGCAGTAAGGGTGCCAGCCTTTGCACATTTTCATTGGTTAGCCTCAACCCACTGATGCTGGCACTATAGGAGAGGACAAAACCAATGACTAGCGCTCCAACAATGCTAGGGAGGACTCCACTTTCTAGGTTTAACTCGTGGCGTTTACCCCACAGCAGGGAACCGACAGCTAGCCAAAACAAAACACTCATGCCGAGTTGGGCTTCATCTCCGGCTTTCCAACTGAGTGTCATGTAAATGGCAACTAAGCCAGCGGCTATGGCAAGAAGCCAGTAGGGGGGGATTTTTAATCGTTGCAGGGGTGTGAGAGAGGTCGCTTTCATGGTGATTTTGGGTAGAAACGATTAGAGATTAAGATTAACCAAACTGAAGCCGTATCCTTACATTAAAGTCGAGATCATCATCATTTGTCAGGTCTGTCCAGGCAAATTCATTGGGGGACAGTCGCCAGAAATTATCGCTCCCATTTGGGTTAGCGGCAATTAATGAGAAAAAGGCTAAGGGCGAATTCCCTAGTAAATTGTCGGGATTCTCCCGTAAAAACTGTTCCGTTGTGCCATTTGGGATCAAATACCATCCCAAAGCGCGATCGCTCTCCACATTCAGTGTCCGTTGCCCATTCCCTGTCTCTCCCGGTGCAACGATAACCTGGCGATTCGGCTGAGAAAGGGCAGTTGCAGCATATCCTGGATCACCGGGGAACAAATTACCGATTTGTCCATTGGGCTGATCAAACAAAAATAAACCTAGTTCATGATTGATTTGGTTATTTTGTGCCATCCAGTTTAAAATCAGGGGTCTGATTTCCTCCAAATCCCCTGACACCGTCCAATCAGCGTTACTCACATTGAAGACAACATCATTAAAATCCTGATCCCCGCCACCCGTGAGATCTTCCCAAGCCAGTTGCACCATCCCATCCCCCAACTCGGTACGTTGAACATGGTTAAACTGATCCGGATTTGCCGCCGTGACGGAGAAAAAGGCAATGGTTTCCCCATCTAGACGATTATCGGGATTCTGCGCCAGCCAATCGGCTGTGGTACTATCCTGAATTAGATAAAACACCCAATAGTCTCCCGCCTCTAGGCTTAAATCCACACCCTTACCCACATTTTCACCTCGGGCAAATAATACCTGGCGTTCGGCACGGGTTAAGGCTTGCTGGGCATATCCGGGATCACCGGGGCGCACGCCATTCACCGTTCCCATCGCATCATCGACTCGCAAGACACCGACTTCATTTTTAAACTGGGCTTCTCGGAACGTCCAGTCAAACTGTAAGCGCACCGCCTCTTTTGGGGTTCCGCCCACTTGAAAAACGCCCTGAGTGGAACCAAGTTGTGCCAGATCCACTAAACCAACGGGTAGAGTAGGTGTAGGTGTTGGTGTTGGTGTTGGCGTTGGGGTATCATCAACATCCGCGATCGCAATCTCAAAGCCTTCTTCAAAAGAGAAGCCATCGGCATCGGTACTGCGGACAGTAATCTGATAAATCTGATTTGTCTCAAAGTCTAATTTAACACCATCGGCAACGAGCAATTGATTTTGCGCGATCGCAAACCGTCCTCCGGCATCATCAATTAATGTGTAAGTATGGCGATCATCCGTATCTGGGTCAATCGTCGAAAGCTGACCCACAACCGTCCCCGATGCCGTATTTTCGGCGACAGTTTGATTATCTAAACGAATCGCTGTGGGTGGATTGCCAATCGGAGTGGCTGGACTTTGCCAAACCGAGAAAAAGGCATCCTCACTTCCACCCGAAGTCCCCTGAAGCGGATTAACCGTAATCATATTCGTACCCGCATTCGTGGACACCATCGCCCGGATATCTCCAAACACCGCCACCCCATTCACCTCAGAACCCGATGGATTACCTCCCGACCAAAGTCCCACCAGTTCCCTAGCTTGAAAATCCTCACTTACAGCAATCACCGCCCCTTCAAAGCCACTGTAGGGTCCTACAGCAGTGCCATTAATTCGCAACTCGTCACGATTGGGTAAAGAAGCACCCGCTTGACCCCCAATATAAACTCTGCCCTTGGCATCCGCCGTAATCGCATTAATCGCAAAGGAATTCCCGTTACCACTGGAAAGGCGGGTGAGGAAAATCTGACCCTGATCCAGAGTTCCTGTCGCCGGATTCAAGCGGGCAAAATAGGCAAATTTCCCGCTACCACTGTTCGAGGTGTTCGTGTAGTTGTCGATATTCACATTACCAGCCGATTGGGTGATCATTTGGGGATCGCGTTGAAAAACACTATTCCCGCCATCCAAACTACCGGCAAAGTAAAGCTGATTATCTTCTCCAATCGCTACCCGTAAACCACGAGTATCTGCGCCTAAATTCTCTGCGGCGGCTTCATTGGCAGAAAAATTATAATTTTCCCAGTTGATCTCACCTGTGTAACTATAGCTGCGGAGTAGGGGAAGCTGTAAATTGGCACTCACCTGTCGATATCCGGTAACAAATACCGATGAAGTATTACTGTCAATTGCCACATCTGCAATCCGGGTTCCTGGGACAGTAAAGTTACCGATGGGAGTCCCCTGTGGATTATAAACCGTCACCTGTTTATCTGCGAGGACAGCAACTTGACCCTGCCCCGCCACGGCGACTCGTTGGGCGCTACCGGGATTGGCACTCCAGAGAACTTGGCTGGCGTCACTGTTGAGGGTTTTAACGCCAAAGTCACCAACAACGGTTATATTGCCATTGTTGCGATTGATATCCAAGTCATCCACATCAGCACCCACCTGAGTTACTGATAGTCTCGTTTGTCCCGTCGAATCCAAACGGATAACTGTCCCCTGTCCATCGGCTAAACTCTGAGTCGGTGTTAGATCAAAATTCCCGCCAATCACAATGGTTCTGTCTGGGGCAATTTCCACTGCATTGCCACTATCATCCCCACTTCCCCCCAAAAAACTGGCACTATTGACGGTTAAATTATTATCCACCGCATCCAGTACCGCCTGATACGCCGACTGCGCCCACTTATGCAACGCCAAGTCTGATTCAATCGTCCCCTGAGATACTTCCAACTCCCAGTTACCGCCCAAGGCTGCACTACCCGTGCGATCGCTAGAAGCGGCGACATCTGCCCCTGTCAACCGACTCACCTGTTCGATGAACTGCTTTCCTGACGCGGTTGCTGCCAGATTACAGCCATAGAACAGAATATCAGCCTCTGATGTTAATGCCCCTGCCCAAGTTTGCAACTGATTGGCATAAGTATTCAGTGTATCCAGGTTCAATTCTCCTGCGCCTAATTGCAAACCAGCCGACATACCATGGGAGATAATCTGAACACTGGAGAGTCCTTGACGTTTTGCCAATACCTGAGTAATTTGGCTAACTCCATCTTGATTGGGTGTCAGCCTAACCACCTCAGCCCCAGGGACAACCCCAGCCACTAAGGTTTCAGCGTCTGCAATCCCGGCGTCTACGAATACTAAAGTACCGTTGTGGGCATTTCCCAGATCCAGCCCAGTGAGGACATCTCGCCCCGTTGATTCTTCTGATTTAGTTAAGCGGTGTTCTAGGAACGGAACTACCCCTTCAATGTCAATAACCGGAATGTCTGGAAATGATGATCCCTCTGGGATATACGCCTCACCGATGGGGCTGCGATCGCGGTTTGGTCTACCATTGACTCCCTCGATTTGATTAAACCCTAGTCCCTCTGAGTATCCCGATAAAATGTCCGCCTCAGCGGATACTCCCAATCCTGTTCTTGGTTCTATTAATTCCATCTGCACTCTATCATCGCCATTGCCAATCCAATCTAGCCTGAGGCATTAGGAAAGTGTGTAGGGGCGGGTTTCACTACTATCGTTGCTTCCCTCACCCAGATGTAACTAAACCCGCCCCGCCTTCCTTGTCTCCTAACGAATGACAAATGACGAATGACAAATGAAAACTTTAAAAAACGCAACATTATCGCAAGTGCTTCGCAAGAATATTTTACATTTTTTTGCTCTGATCTTGGTTAAGCTAAAAATAACAGAGGAATTCAAGGAAAAATTATGAATGCTATTTTAGGGACTAGCACAAAGCGACCCACCTGGCAAACGATTGCTCTGTTTGTCTTGGGTCTGTGGTTAAGTAGTAGCTTTATTCTAGACTTCGTGATCATGCCCACACTGGGAACGGCTGGAATGTTGAACGACGCCAGTTTTGCCAGTGCGGGTTATTCGATTTTCTGGATGTTTAATCGGATCGAGTTACTCTGTGCCGCTTTAGTTTTAACCAGCCTTTTGGCAATACGTGGCACATCTAATCTCTATCATCATGTCAGACGCTGGTCGATCCTATTATCTGGGCTTCTGTTAGCAATTGCTATCATTAATACCTACATCATGACGCCCCAGATGAGCGCTCTAGCGATGCAACTGAATCTGTTTGAGCCAGCAACGGGTATGGCAAGCGGAATGGTTGAGATGCATGAAGGCTATTGGTTGCTAGAAGCGATTAAATTAATTGTCGGTGCGACTGTATTGGCTTGGTGTTATCACGATTCGCGAGAAATCGCTTAACAAGTTTTACCATTGAACCACCATCTGTAGGGGCACGACATGTCGTTCCCCTACACTGTCTTATCCCAAATCCGGGTTAGCTACCCCCGTTATAACCTAGTCCGCGCAGGCGGACTTTGTTTGTGTAGCAGCGATTTCAATCGCCTCCTCAAAAGCGGTTAAATTAATTGGCAATCCTACTAACGAGGAGTACAACTCGGTCCAGCAATTGTTCCCACCACTACATCGGGACCTTTAGCCGCCACATCAACTGTACCAACCGTCCATTGACCATTCAGGGTAACTGAAAAGATACCGTCTTGAAACCCAGCCCCCGTTTGCCACTTAATCCCGCTCAATCGCGCATTCGGATCAGGATTTACGATTTCTCCTCGTGGCGAACTATTCACTATCGCCGCACAACTGGGAATCTCTAACACCCAGTTACTTAAATCTTGGGCTTGAGGCAATTCTTCCATCCGGTATATCCACACTGAGGTATTACTGCTACTGTAACGAACACCCTCGAAAGTAATTCGATAGCCGTTACTCAGGGTGACAGACTGGTTTTGGTTGGTATTGGCAACTGTAGTCGCTCGACTAGCATTTCTGTCATCCGTTTGTCTATTATCGACCTGCACGGGTTGATCACGCTCTATGCGCTCTATTTGTAACGTGTCATCGGACAATTGACAGCGTTGAACTGCATCAGATGCGAGTTGCGCTCCCCGCAGGCGACGTATCCCGACTTCTAATTCACTTAAATCTTCTTGTAAACCGCAATACTGAACTTGCAAAGTCTGTAATGTCTCAGCTTCCACTGTCTTGCGCTCTTCTAACTGACGCAGTTCAGTTCGAG
>NZ_JBKHHI010000206.1:0-11437 GCF_046539235.1 Coleofasciculus sp. | reverse complement strand
ACCACCCAACCCTTAATGTTATCGGGTCGCCCTCCGCCGAGTACCTTTAGAAAAGGGCGAGTCAATAGAGGTTAATTCTCACACCACCTACGATGTGCAGCGACTCGCCCCTACAACGGCGATAATCCTGAAAATCTCAACGATCCTGATAGTGTCTGAAAAAAGCGACAGATGCAATATCTGAGTCTAAGCTAGATCTAAGGTGGATTCAATCCAACTCAGGTAATGATCAGTCTCTGGTCATTCTACCACATCTAGATTCAGATACACCAGACTCTCCCATCTATGAAATTCCCTTTTCATTTTATCAAAGGATTTTCCTCCCTGTTTAAGCGCGTTAACCTCTTACTCATCGCCCTGATTGTAACTGGGTATTTAGGCAACTATTTCAGTCTATCCCTATTTTTTGGGGTGGACTTTTTATTTGGCAGTATTGCCGTCTTAATGGTGGTGTATTTTTATGGCATATTCTGGGGTACTTTAGCCGCCTTCATTGCCAGCAGTTATACCTACAATCTTTGGGGGCATCCCTACGCCATTATTATTTTTACCGGGGAAGCCCTGTTTATTAGCTTGCTGTTGCATCGTAAGACTGAAAACATGCTGCTCCTCGCTGGTATCTATTGGGTGCTGATTGGTATGCCTCTGGTTGGGTTATTTTATGGAGGCGTTTTAAATGTTGGAGCAACTCAAACCTGGTTGATTGTCTTGAAGCAATCAGTTAATAGTATCTTTAATGCCTTGATTGCCACGCTAATTGTCACGAACTTGCCAGAAAATTGGCTAAATATTCGACATAAATATAACCGACTTTCACTTCAACAGACGGTTTTTAATCTCTTTGTGGCTTTTGTCTTATTCCCGGTCTTAATTTTAACGGTTTTTAACGGGCGGCAAATTCTCAACACTATTGAATCAGATATTCGTACTGAACTCAATGCCACATCTGCATCCCTGGTAGCTAACCTGAATTTTTGGTATCAGCAACATTTACATGCAGTTGAGGAACTAGCTGAGATTGCGGCTCAATCTCCAGAGCAACCCTCGGAATTTTTACAGCAAAGTACCGCATTAATTAAACGTAGTTTTTCTGATTTTATTAAGGCTTATGTCACCGATGCCAATGGAAAAATAATTGCCGCTCAACCCCCATTCAATCCAGATGGGGAATCAATCATCGGCTTGAATATTGCCAAACACTCGTTATTGGAGCAAACTGCCGCTAGTTTAAAGCCGATTCTCTCCGATGTACATATTGATGATGCGTATCCATTACCTCATGTCGGCTTAAGTGTGCCAGTCATAGTCAATAATCGTTTTCGTGGTATTGCTTATGCCTCCTTGGATTTAAGTCACATTCAGGAATTTCTAAAAATGAATATCCAAGAACGAGGATTACAAATAACATTAGTTGATCATCAAAAGAACTTGATTGCCAGTACCCAGTCAAATGTGAGTATAATGGAACCCTTTGATCCGCGTCAAGGCGGTGAAATTCGTGCCATTGATGCTGATATTTTTCAGTGGTTACCCCAAGATCCTGGCACACCAATCATGGTGCGTTGGCGAAATTCATTTCACGTTCAAGAAGTCTCACTCACTCCCTATCTTCCTTGGACGCTAATTCTTAAAATTCCGACTGCCCCTTATATTGATGAATTAGAAGCACTTTACCTGCAAAACCTGGCAACAACACTGCTGATTATGGTCTTAGCATTGCTGGTTGCCGTTCTGTTAAGCCATCGATTAGTAAAACCTCTATTCAAATTGGCACAGGTAACGACTAACTTGCCACAAAAACTTCTAGATAACAGTGTGCCTGTAGATTGGACTCAAAGCCGAGTCAGAGAAATTCATTCCTTGGTGAGTAACTTTCAGTTGATGGCATCTGTCTTGACTCAAAAATTCCAGGAAATTAAACAGGCAAAAGATACATTAGAACAACGGGTGCAAGAACGCACGCAAAAACTATCATTAATTAACAGTGAACTGGCAGTTGAAATTAAAGAACGCCAACGAATAGAAGCCCTATTACGGGAACGAGAAGAACGCTATGAACTGGCAGTTTCCGGGACAAATGATGGAATTTGGGACTGGGATATTGTAACCAATGAGGTTTATTATTCTCCCGTCTGGATGCGGATTCTTGGCTATGAGGAGAATCCCTTGTCAAACCGTCTATCAAGCTGGTCTGATCATGTTTATCCGGATGATTTACATCAGGTAATAGAGGATATTAATCATCATTTAGCTGGGCAAACCCAGATTTATGAAAATATCCATCGCATCAAACATCGAGATGGGCATTATCTGTGGATTGCGGCTAAGGGGCGGTGTATTCGCGATCGCGAAGGCAATCCCTACCGTCTTGTTGGCACTATTACTGACATTACCGATAAAAAAATCGCCCAAGAACAACTAAAAGTGGCGAAAGAAGAAGCTGAAACAGCTAACCGCACCAAGAGTCATTTTCTGGCAATGATGAGTCACGAAATCCGCACGCCGATGAATGCGGTAATTGGGATGACAAGTCTGTTACTAGATACAAGCTTAACTGCCCAGCAAGGAGAATTTGTGGATATTATCCGCAATAGTAGTGATGCGTTACTGACGATTATTAACGATATTCTGGATTTCTCTAAGATTGAATCAGGCAATCTGAACTTAGAGAAACATCCGTTTAATTTACGTTACTGTATTGAGGAATCGTTAGATCTGCTATCCTCTAAGGCAAGAGAGAAAGGGATTGAGTTAGCCTATTTAATGGACGATCAAACGCCTGAGATGATTAGGGGAGATGTGACGCGATTGCGCCAAATTTTAGTGAATTTAGTCAGTAATGCGGTTAAATTTACCGAAACCGGAGACGTGGTAGTTTCGGTAAATACTACTGCCGAAATGTCCGATGATCAAATCGGTTTACAATTTGCTGTACGTGACACAGGAATTGGCATTTCCCAAACACAAATGGATCGGCTATTTAAACCCTTTAGCCAAGTTGATGCGTCAACCACTCGTCAATATGGCGGTACAGGATTAGGATTAGCGATTAGTCAGCGACTGAGTGAACTAATGGGAGGCAGAATGTGGGTCGAAAGTCAAGAGGGTGTGGGTTCAACTTTTTATTTCACCGCGATCGCAACTCCAGTTTCCTCAGATTCAGAACCGGATAGTTCTCAGCAGGTATTGAGTGATAAACGTCTGTTGATTGTCGAAGATAATGCGGCGACTCGCCAAATGTTGATTGAACAAGCCCAATCCTTTGGGATACAGGTAGAAGCTACCGCATCAACCACAGAAGCTTTAGGATGGTTAGAACAGGGAAAACGCTTTGATATAGCGATTTTTGCATCCCAGATTCTCCAGATGGAAAATTGGAGTTTAATCACCCACATTCGTCAGCATCCCCATTGCCAAAACTTACCGATAATTATGCTGGGATTAATCGGGCAAGTCGAGACACACTCAGACACAGGATTACCCAACCCCAGTCTGGCGATCGCGGGATATTTACATAAACCGATTAAACAGTCTCAGTTGTACAATATCTTAGTCAATATCCTGACTCAGGAGGTAAGTGTACCAAGAAAGACTCGTTCCCATTCATCCAAATATGACCCCACCTTTGCCCACAAATTCCCCTTGAAAATTCTCTTGGCGGAAGACAATGTGGTGAACCAAAAAGTGGCAGTTAATATGCTGAAACGGTTGGGATATCGACCCGATAGTGTTGCCAATGGGTTAGAAGTATTACAAGCGTTACACCGTCAATCCTACGATGTGGTACTCATGGATGTCCAGATGCCAGAAATGGATGGATTAACCGCAACACAACAGATTTGTCAGGAATTTCCTGTATTTTCACGTCCCCGGATTATTGCCATGACAGCTAATGCGATGCAAGGCGATCGCGAAGAATGTTTGGCGGCGGGAATGGATGACTATATGAGTAAACCTATTCATGTTGATGTTTTAAAACAAGTCTTGAGTCAATGTCAACCTCCGACAAGGGAACAGCCGACGAAACAGCCAGTTCTTGATCCAGGGGTGATGGAAAACTTGCAAGAAATGGCAGGAGATGAACTTAGCGAAGTTATTAATTGTTACTTACAAGAAGCGCCGGAATTGTTAGAATCCATACATGATGCCGTTAAGCAAAAAGATGCTGAGTTGCTGTATCATAAAGCACACAGTCTCAAATCCAGCAGTCAGGCATTAGGAGTGCTCAAACTTGCCCAGCTTTGTCAACAATTAGAAGCCCTGGGACGAGCGGGTACAATAGGCGAGGCGGAACAGTTAGTCTTACAGGCAATTACGGAGTATCAACAGGTGAAGCAGGCGCTTGAGTGGGAAAGTCAGTAGAGTGTTTAAAAAAATCGATAAATATCTGTTCAGTCACCACCCTCAACCCCGCTTACAAGGCGCTTGGAATTGCGCCCAAGTCGGATTTTTTATCTTTCCCTGGTTTCCTGCTTTGGGGGTTGTGGGTGTAGGTTTTGCCTTAATCGGAACCTGGTGGCAAGACTATCGCCGGATTATTCGGCGTCCTCTAAACTGGGGACTGGGAATCTTGAGCCTTTGGCTAATTTTCAGCGCCAGTCAAGCCTATAACCCCACCGAAGCATTCCTGGGTTTAGCCAATTTCCTGCCATTCTTGGCTTTTTTTGCCGCATTCAGTGACTTAATTCAAACACCAGCCCAGCTAAGGCGTCTCGCCTGGATTCTGGTGATTCCTTCTGTACTGGTTGTGATTCTCGGCTTTGGGCAGTTATTTCTCGGTTGGGCGCACCCGTCGCAGTTTCCCGCCTTATTGGGTTGGGTATTAGAAGCAAAGGGAAATCCGCCAGGGCGCATGGCTTCAGTGTTCATGTACGCCAATATTCTGGCGGCTTATCTGCAAATTGTCTTTACTTTAGGGTTAGGACTATGGATTGAGACGTTTCAAGCTTGGCGACAGCACAGAGTAGGGGGTGTAGGGGCGGGTTTGACGGATAACTTATGGCGTCAAACCGATAACTTAACTAAACCCGCCCTTCTGGGGGAAGTTGGGGGAGTCCTCTTGTTTTTAACTGGAGTGGAAATGGCTAATGCGATCGCGATCATCCTCACTCATTCCCGAAATGCTTGGGGTGGGCTGATTGTAGTGGGTTTGGCTTTTGCACTTTATCAAGGCTGGCGCCCTTTGGTGGGGATAGTAGTCGCTGCGGCTGTGGCTGTACCATCGGCGGCGTTTAGTCCCTCACCGTTCCGAGAAGGGTTGCGAATGATTGTTCCGGCTTACTTTTGGGCGCGACTCACCGATCAGCTTCATCCCGATCGCCCTGTGGCGTTGATGCGGATAACCCAATGGCGCTTTGCTTTGTCGCTGACTCAGCAGCGTCCTTGGACAGGTTGGGGATTGCGGAACTTTACGTTGCTTTACGAACAGCAGATGGATCTGTGGCTCGGTCATCCCCATAATCTGATGCTGATGTTGACGGCTGAAGTGGGTATTCCGGCGACAATTCTATTTTGTAGCTTAGTGGGCTGGATTCTTGGGCAAGGCGTTCTCTGGATCAACAAAGCGCGATCGCGACTCGATAGCGATCGATTAATTGTCTTTAGTTATTTAGTCGCATTCGGCGGCTGTATCCTATTCAATATGCTAGATGTCACACTCTTTGATTTACGGGTGAATACCTTGGGGTGGCTACTCCTATCCGCGATCGCGGGAGTGACTGCTTCTAAACCTGACAAAAACAAACTGGAACCCCTTACAAATGACTAATGACGATAAGAGCCGTTAAATTTAATTTTTCCCACCTACTTACAATTTTTGCAAATAGGTTAATAAATCAGCCATTTCCTGAGGACTCGGCTGAAACTTGGGCATCGGCGGGGTTTGACCACTAATTACCTGTTCAATCAGATCACTTGGGGATCTGTGTTTAGAAATATGCTGTAAGCTAGGTCCGACCTTGCCATCGGCGTGCATACCATGACAATCGGCACAATTAATCTCAAAAATAGCTTGCCCTCGAACTGGATCACCGTTGAGGGATAAAACTTTCTGGATATAGGGATCAGAAACTTGCAGCACCTGAAATCCGAAGATGCCGATGCCGATCACGAACAGTAGGGCGAGTACCACCATGGTAATCCGCCGAACTAGGACTTGAGGTTGGTCAAGCTGGTTCTCCAAGGGATCTCCTGCCAAGTTGAGAATTTTTTAACAAAGTTGAACTGGACTCACACTGCAACATGTAGAGTTACCCAGGAGCATATTAGTGTAACAGATTGGAAAGAAGTATGTCGATTCATAAACATAGCTTAAAATTTATGGGCTGAGTAAGCAAGCTGGAATCATGAATGTAGTGTAGCCAGCAGTATTGAAGCGGTTGACTCGCAAATCTGACTAGTATTGAGTAGCGATTGGGTCATCTCAGCTAGTAGGATGAGAAACAAGCAAAAAAACTTAGTATTTGGAGAACGATCATGGTTGAACCATTGCTGTCGGGAATTGTTCTAGGCTTAATCCCTGTTACCCTGGCTGGGTTATTTGTCGCGGCGTACCTACAATATAAGCGGGGGAACCAATTGGAATTGTAGAGACGTAGCATGCTACGTCTCCACTCAGGGCGGGTTTGAGGTATACCCAATGCATGGGTAGTAATGGGTAAAGGTGGTCAGTTTTTTGGTTACAGCTACTTACGCCTTGAGGCGGTAAAACACTAAGGCTGTGTTGCCGTAGACTTTCTGGCGACAAATTTCCATTGTAGAGACGTAGCTAGCTACGTCTCTACAGTCATAATTTTCTTTTACCTTGCCACCTTCCTCCTTCTCTTCTGCCTTCAACAGTTGCGGTGTCCAGTGGTTGGGGCTATATTCCACCGCTAATTCACCCTGATCAGCCAGGAGTTGATAATGTGCGATCGCCTCTAGAACCGGATTGTACAAATCACTGGCGTAGGGGGGATCAAAGTAAATCCGGTCAAATTGCTGATCAGCCAGCGTTTTTAATCGTCCCACCACATCTCCTCGTATTACCTGAAAGGTTTGCTCCGGTTGAGCCACTTGCCGCCAATTTTGTTGCATAATGGAACAGGCTTTGCCTTTTATGTCAATACCTACCACTAAAGATGCGCCGCGACAGAGTGCTTCAGCCCCCATAGCGCCTGTACCCGCACAGAGATCCAGCCAACGACATTGGGCGATCGCACCTTGCCAGATGTTAAATACCGCCTCCCGTACCCGTGCTGATGTCGGGCGGGTTTCTAGTCCAGGTAAAGTTTTTAGCTGTCGGTTTCCATAAATTCTCATGAATCATACCAAGTCCGGTAACATCGGTTGTGTATAGTGGGAAAAGGGTAGGGGGGTAGAAGGGTAAGTTTTTGTCCCAATAACTACGGGTATGATAGACGAACTAAACAAAATGATATGATATCAATGATTATACCCTTGAATTAAGCCTTGAACTAAAGTTCAGGCTAAAAGCTTAAACCCGTTAAAACTGGTTAAAAAACTTACCCAGTAAGCTCGATTCTTACTTTAGCTTTGATGCGGAAATTTATTTCCCAGCTACGGGAGTCAACGCCATTTAGTTTAAGTCAAAGCCATTCCTGTTAAGCTGAATAGCACTGAAATAAGCATTTGGGGAGCGCCAAAACCCTTTATCTATCGTAGGGTGGGCATTGCCCACCAGCATACCAGTCAGTGACATTCCTGTTAAGCTGATGTGCATTTAAATTGGGTATTACCTGTTCCCTGTGACACACCGAGCGTGTTACCGAGCGAAGTCCGAGGTAAGTCGAGGTGTTCCCTGTTCTCAACCGTTAATGTTAATGAAAGTCTGACTACTTAATTTATAGATAACTTATGCAGTCCTACGAAATTGAAGCTCCTCCCTGGTGGGTACAACGCTGGATTGACTTACTCAATTCCTATCGCTTTAAAAAGCGTTTGGAACGCGCCCGCAAATACGCCAAGGAAGGCAATGTCCTCAGTATTGAGTTTGAAGGTCCCCAGGTATTAGCACGGGTACAAGGAACAGAACCAGAACCCTATCAAGTTTCCCTATCGATTGACCCATTTACCGAGGAAGACTGGGGTTATGTGGTGGAAACGATGGCGCAAGAGGCTATTTATTCGGCTCAATTATTAGCTGGAGAAATGCCGGAAAATATTGAGCAATTGTTCACGGCTAATGGGTTGAGCCTATTTCCCTTCACTCTTTCGGATATTCATTCAAAATGCAGTTGTCCTGATCCCAAAAATCCCTGTAAACATATTGGTGCGATTTACTATCAATTAGGCGATCGCTTTAGTGAAGATCCCTTTGTCTTATTCCAGTTACGAGGACGCACTAAAAGCCAAATTCTGGATGATTTGCGTCATTTACGGAGTACGGGTAGTGTAGAACTAAAACCGGAGAAAAAAGCAGAGGTTGAGTCCCAATCCAGTCAATCAGTCGTTACATCCAGTCGATTAGAGAACCAGAAAAATGAGGGAAAAGTAGCTGTTGATACCCCAGTTAAACTTGAGCAATTCTGGCAATACGAAGAACCTCTTGATCCCTCTTTGGTTGTCATTACTCCTCCTCCAGACAACCGTACTGTATTGGATGTCTTAGGGACGATCCCCTTAGCAGCGGCTGATAGTCGTGTCATGCAATATTTTCGGGAAGTTTATCAACTGGTTAGTCAACAGGCGATGATGTCCGCCCTGAATCGGGAAACCTAATATAAGAAGCTTAGGTTTATTGGTTGTGTGATTAGGAAATGTCAGTTATGTTAGGTGCGATTACTGGAGATATTGTTGGCTCAATTTATGAAGGACACAGTATCAAAACCAAAAATTTTGATCTGTTTAATCCGAGGCGTTATTTTACCGATGACACGGTACTCACCATCGCCGTCGCTGATACCCTTCTCACGTCAGGAAATTACACCGAAAAACTCAAGGAATACTGTCGCCTTTATCCGAATGCTGGATATGGCATGAATTTTCAGGCGTGGGGAATATCAGATGATGTTGAACCTTACAATAGTTGGGGTAATGGTTCAGCGATGCGAGTTAGTCCGATTGGTTTTGCCTTTGATGATCTGGATACGGTGTTACAGGAAGCTAAACGCAGTGCAGAGGTTACTCATAATCATCCTGAAGGAATTAAAGGCGCACAAGCCACAGCCTCGGCTATTTTTTTAGCACGGACAGGTTACAGTAAGACCGAAATCAAGTCTTATATTGAAACCACATTTAACTATAACTTAAATCAAAGGATAGATCAGATTGCAGCGGCAACAGTTTCTTGTCAGGGTTCTATTCCTCAGGCAATGATCGCTTTTCTAGAATCAACTGACTTTGAAGATGCCATTCGTAATGCTATTTTTATCGGCGGGGATAGTGATACGCTTGCTTGTATTACAGGTGGGATTGCTCAAGCATTTTATGGCGGTGTTCCCCAGGAAATAGCTCAACAAACATTAACTATTCTTGAGCAGCGTCTCGGCGCGATCGCAAATCAGTTTAATTTAAAGTATTCAATTTCTTAAGTTGCACCAATTGCCAGCCAGTCGGTTTTTGACTCCTCGTGCAATATCTGAGTAGAACACTCGTTCAGTAGTCTCATCTTTAATCAATTCTTCCCGAAAAATTTACAACGACTTAAATGACTTCCCAGCGCGACGCGGATTGCAGCCTTTGCGTAAATTATCATAGAATATTAACTGTATTACTTGTTTTACGTTGTCTTACAGATTTGAGTGCCTTTCAGATTTCAACCTGAAAGATAGAAACCACTCATCACCGACTGAGAGCAAGTTGCCATTGTGTAACTCTGAGTCAGAACCCTTACTCCTTGCTGAGTAGATTGTCACGCTTTGTAGGGGAGCATCTATCTGAACGATTTAAGATGAAAGATGATAATGCAGCAGCCAGATCAAGGCGGTAAGGGGGATCAATCCCCAGATGTGCTGTCACCCGAACAAGCGTGGAAACTCTTGACAGCCCTAGCGGGTAAAGAGCGCATGTTGCAGGATCGAGGCGCAAAGAAGGTTGTACCCCTATTATGTGAATGGCTGGGATATCTGTCGTTAGGCATAGAGTTAGTTGGGCGATACTTAGCCAAACACCCCGATGTGTCTTTAACTGATATGCTCAAACGGCTGGAAGCGCGACATCCTGATACAGCAAGCCAGCCGTCAAGCCAACCGACACTTCAATGGGGAATCAACACCATCTTGGAATACGTCTG
The DNA here is from genome assembly GCF_046539235.1 of Coleofasciculus sp. Classification (GTDB taxonomy): domain Bacteria; phylum Cyanobacteriota; class Cyanobacteriia; order Cyanobacteriales; family Coleofasciculaceae; genus Coleofasciculus. The sequence continues at coordinate 1,206 of NZ_JBKHHI010000206.1, read as the reverse complement.
GAGAGAACTCAATCCCCTAACCCAGCAGGTTGGTCAACTTTTGAGCTTATTTGCCCCAACCCTCTGGCGTTGGCAATGGTTAGACTATGCCAGTGATTTCTTGCATTGGAGACAGGCAGATCTCGACCAAGCCCAAACTCAACTGTATCAGTGGCGTTTAATTGAGTCAGTGGCAAATCGCCGGGGTTGCTACACAGTTGAGCCCTTAATTCGGGAGTTTTTTCGCAAAAAACTGGAGACATTGGATGCACCCACCGTCTTTGTGTCTCACCCTCCTTTTCCATTCCCACCCAAGGCGTCGTCCAAGCCGATTCCCCAGCCACCTCAACCGGATACTCAGTCTTCTTTGCCAAAGCAAATTTCCGATGAGGATTCAGCCTCGCAGACGCCACCTCCTAGAGAATGGTCTTCATTTCTCTCCCCTTATCCTGACGTCCCTGGTTCCGGTGAAGATTGCCTGATTGAGCAGCAACTCTATTTTCCGATTACGAATTCCACCTGTCCTTGTCAACAAGACAACTCTTACATTGCTAATTCAGGAGTATCCCAAAAAAGCAAGAATAAAGCACCACCCTTAAGAAAACTTCAGGCTGATGACTTCAGGCAGGCTTTTACCGCTATTCTTATCGAACTGGTTCAGCAAATTCCTGATTTTCCTACCCGAGAGCATCTAACGTTTTTGGATGAGATACTGCCTCACATTCAAGAAATAGCCCACACCCTAGAATCAGCCGTAAGGGATGAAGATTCACTCTGCTTATTTGACAGTTTGGGCAAATTCTATAAAGGTCAAGGATTAACGGATTTACTTTGGCTATTCGATCGCTTAGGTAGATTTTATCAGCATCAGGGAGTGGGCAATCAGGCAGAATCCTGGTTTCGGCGGTGCGTATCTATCGCCCAAGCCGCTTTTGGCGAGGAACATCTTGATGTTGCCACTAGCTTGAATAACTTAGCCGGACTTTATTATACCCAAGGTCGCTACAGTGAAGCTGAATCACTTTATTTGCAAGCCTTAGAGGTGAGAAAATATCTGTTAGGTAATCATCATCTTGATGTTGCCACCAGCTTGAATAATCTGGCAGGACTTTACTATGCTCAAGGTCGCTACAGTGAAGCTGAACCCCTTTATCTGCAAGCCTTAGAGGTGAGAAAACGTCTTTTAGGCAATTGCCATCTGGATGTTGCCAGTAGCCTCAACAATTT
>NZ_JBKHHI010000205.1:0-11464 GCF_046539235.1 Coleofasciculus sp. | reverse complement strand
TCAGCAACCCTATAAGCAAAAGAGTTTTTTAGTGGATTCAGTGTCAGTACATTAAGATTAGGCAGAATAACTAAAACTCATCCGAGTTCCCTCCCCTTGGCAAGGGGAGGGTTAGGGAGGGGTCAAATCAATGTATTGCATAATTTTGAGCTTAAGTTGACACATAAGAAGGCTTTGCGCCCCGACAAAGGTTTCCAATTAATCCGATTTAACCCAATCGGTAGGGATATTTTTCAAAAATCAGGCAAATCATGATTAAAAAACAAAATCACTTACTTCCTGCTATTGGCAAACAGCCGTATCCGCTATTATTTGTCACCATTAGTGGATCACATTTGTATGGGTTCCCCTCACCAGATTCTGATTACGATTTGCGCGGGAGTCACATTTTACCAATACAGGAAGTAGTCGGACTGGAAACAGGAAGTGAGACGATTGAAGCATCGAAAATTAGAGACGGATTGGAACTGGATATAGTCACTCATGATATCAAAAAGTTCTTTTCTCTCCTGTTAAAAAAGAATGGATATGTCTTAGAGCAATTGTACTCTCCTCTCATTGTTCATACAACGCCAGAACATCAAGAATTAAAAGCGATCGCGCCAGGATGCATCACCCGCCACCACAGCCATCACTACTTAGGTTTTGCCCGAACTCAGTGGCGACTGTTTGGCAAAGAATGTCCGCGTCGCATTAAGCCCTTGCTTTATGTCTATCGCGTTTTACTCACTGGTATTCATTTAATGAAAACCGGTGAAGTGGAAGCAAATTTGCTCAAGTTGAATCAAGAATTTAGGTTATCGTATATTTCAGATTTAATTGCCTATAAATTAGCCAGTGCGGAAAAATCTCCCATAGAAGAAGGAGATTTAGCATTTTATCGGGGAGAATACGAACGGCTGTATGAGGAATTAGAACAAGCCAGTCAGTCGAGTGAGCTCCCCGCCGCACCATCAGCAAAAGAGGCGTTGAATGACATGCTAATTCGGTTACGCTTAAATTCTCTTTGACATCCACTAATACCACTGGGGTTGATAGATGATGTCTTGGGAAAGGGCAGGTTTTGTTGAGTAGTTATCGGTGATATCCTAATTAAATGGCTAAACCTGCCCCTACAATATTACTTATTTTATGAAAAGCAGGTTTGATTGAGCAGTTATTGGTGATATTCTAATTGAATGGTTAATAGAACTTCTTGACAAGATAGGAAATAAACGGTGTTCAAGGAAAAATTAAATCAACTTATTGCATCTATTATTCAGATTTGGCGATCGCAAACCAACAAACCTCTGTTATGGAAGCTTTCTATTCTCCCCATTTCAGGAATAATCCTGACAATTGTGGGGCTTTGGGTGTTTCTAGAAATTGCCGACGAGGTATTAGAAAAACAAACTCAGGTAATTGACAAAACACTCATGTTGCTGGTCAAACAACTCCATTCACCGCTGTTAGATTGGGTGATGCGGGGGGCTTCGCTGCTCGGCGGAAGCGTGGTTGTTGTTTTGATTTGTCTAATTTTAGGGACAATATTTTGGGTGCGACAACAGCGCGTTTATTTTACCGCGTTAGCGATTACAGCTATTGGTGGAACCGGATTAAACCTGTTAATTAAGCAGTTATTTGACCGTCAACGTCCCCAACTCTGGCAACTGACTACGGGTGAACCTAATACCTCCAGTTTTCCCAGTGGTCATGCTATGTTATCAGTAGTTATCTATGGTTTTATTGGCTATTTGCTAGCCCATCACTTTCGCCGTTGGCGGTGGTGGATTGTCAGCCTAATTATTGGCTTAACTATCCTAATTGGGTTCAGTCGGCTGTATCTTGGTGTTCATTGGTTCACGGATATTGTAGCTGGGCAAGCGGCGGGATTAACCTGGTTGATGGCTTGTTTGTTAAACCTTGAGATTTACCGACGCTATCACCAACACCGCAATAAGTCGTCGCAGTCACTCCCATCCTAATGTCAGGGTAATGGCACAGTCCAGATAGCACTGTTATAAGTAGGTGGACATAATAATAGACCGTAGGGTGGGCATTGCCCACCAGCCTTAATTTAGTATGAGCAGCAATAAAGTCAAACCACTATGGAAGCGGTTATCTTAATAGGAATCCAGGCGTCAGGGAAATCATCATTTTGCCGCGAACGCTTTTATAATACTCATATCCGGATTAACCTGGATATGCTCAAAACTAGGCATCGGGAAAAGATTCTGGTTCAAGCCTGTCTTGATGCTCAACAGCGGTTTGTTGTGGATAATACGAATCCGACTCCGGCAGATAGGGCGCGTTATATCCTACCCGCGAAGGACAAGGGATTTCGGGTGGTGGGGTATTATTTTCAATCGGTTCTAGAGGATTGTAAGCGACGGAATGCTCAACGCCAAGGGAAACAAGTGATTCCTGTACCGGGGATTTTAGCAACGCACAAAAAGCTGGTTTTACCGAGTTGCGATGAAGGCTTTGATGCGCTTTTTTCTGTGAAACTGGGGACAAATTATTCGTTTATCGTCAAAGAGTGGAGCCATGAAAGTTGAGGAAATGGTTTATGTTTGTCGAGCCAGTGATTCTTGATAACACCAGCTTGGACGTCGTCGGAGATTAAAGGTATCGAGGTATCGAACTGCGGTATCTGTCTGTTCGGCTGCAATAACGTCAGCCAATAAACCGCTAGGATTTTCCAGGTTCCACAAAGGATGCACGATAATCACCCGTTTAGAACCTATCTCGAAACCGGATAGAGAACCGAATTCGCGTGGATGACAACTACTGAATGATGTACAAAAAGTATCACGCAATTGAGTTGCTGTCTGTAACCAGCCTTCTAAGTCGGGGTTGGAAAAATTTCCATCCAAGCCACACTGAAAGGTATCACTTACAAGCACCCTGAGAAGGGAAAGCCCCAATCGCCAATCCAGCAAACCGTGATAGTTCATATTGCGGTACTGGCGCAAGCAGTCATAACAGGAAGAATCGCAATCGTGGCGATGCTGCGGTGAAATCAGGGAACTAGCAAAAGTATTAGAGTGAGGGTCAGCATTGACAATCCCGATGAGGATTTCTTGCCAGTGGTTAGCAAGCCAGTAGGTGAAGCCTGAACCATTGGGGAGGCGATCGCTTATTACAATTTCTCCTACCTTCTCGCCAGTTTCCTCCAGTTCAACCTGCCGCAAACCACTGACATCGAGTTCTTCTGGATCGATATCTAACTCCTCCCCCGTCACAGCACGGACGATGAAAGCCGCAGAATAGAAGGCGGCTTTAACGGCAGAACCTTCAGCGAGAGGGTCAAGGCATAACCCAGATGGTACAGTGGCAGGTTTGATTCGTAATACGCCGGTTGTTTTCGGTGCAGCGATCGCGATTGCCTCCTGTTCTCCCTGTGCTTGAAATTGCACTCCTCGTTCGCCGCCTTGCTGGAATCGCTCGTCAATCCACTGATTGGGTAACTCCAATCGATTCCGTAATAGGGAAGCCGTTCCTGTTGCTCCTCGAAACAGATGACCTCGATTGTCATTAACGCGGAAGACACGCCCTGACTCGGCAAAGGCAGTCTTTGTATTCGTGTTTGGTATTAGGACAAAATCTTGAGGCTGTGACTCTGCCACACTGCCAGCACCAGCGACAATTAACTCATCTTCATCTCTGGCATCAGAGCCGCCACCTAAGCTAGTACGGAAAGCTAATGGCACAGCCCATTGAAAAATCCGGAATCCTTCTTCTTCAGTTGCCTCACAGTTTGGGCAAATTGTATCCTCAAACTGATTATTAGAGGTTTGCGTGTACTGGCAACGAGTACATCTCATCATCCATTGACGTTGAGAAAGCGGTTCATTATCGGCGGGTACTAAATTGTTTTCCCAAAGTAACGGCGCGGTAAAACCGATAGAGGTATAAATTTGTTTGTCTTTAGTTTTCTGGGAACCTGGTGCAAATTCCGTGATTGCCAAGTCCAAATCTCGGTCAATTGTATAGATCTGCTGGCGGCGGTTATTCACACCATGGTAAAGATTGCGAACTCTTGAAGGCATCCCATACATGGGCAAAACACCACCCTCAGCAAGGCGTTCCGCTAACCCCTTACCTGCCAATTCACGGTTATTGGCGCAATTCTCAATCTGTTGACATAACTCTTGACGCGCAAAATCTGTCAATTCCTCTGGGTTTATACCTTCAACACCCACAAGCAAAGCATTCACTACTTGGATTACTTCCGGCGAATTTTCTAGCCAATTGCGAACCATCTCGCGACGCTGATCATTAATCAGCCAGCCATCCGTTGTGCCGAATTCCCCATGACTGTCTGGTGGTGTTGGACTTTCCCACCACTGGACACCCGCATTTAGGAACGCCCGTCGCAAGCATTCCTTAGCTAGCAGACGCCGCGCAATCTCATCCTGAGACATGGACAGAAAAGGTACTGGGGGTGGGTCGCCCGTGATTCGTTCAGGATATTGGTAATAAAATTCATCGTGCGAACGACCTCGGCAAAGGGTAAGGACTATGGCGAAAGCCTGACCCCGGCGACCAGCACGACCTGCCCGTTGTTGGTAGTTAAAACGCATCGGCGGCATATTAGCCAGGACGACAGCCATCAAGCTACCGATGTCAATTCCCACTTCCATGGTGGTGGTAACACTTAAGATATCGATAGTGTCTACTTGACGAATCAACTGTCGTTCTTGGTCGCCAATATTGACAACAATATTACGGAAATGTCGCTGCCTTTCTGCCTGATCATCGGTTTGTCCAGTCAGTTCCTCACAATGGAGTCGCAAAGGTTGACGCTGATTGACTGCTTCTGTGGCGTAATAATTGTACTCATGCAAATCCGCACAGGTTTGGTTAGGATCAGTGGGCAATTGAGTAAGACAATGAGTACAGATACCGCCTGCACGGTGTAGATGAGGTCGTCCACAGGATTCGCATTGCCATACTGGGTCATCTTGAACGGCAAATCGCACCCATAAATGCCGAGGATTAAGGATTAAGTGCTGGTGTTGACCTTCTGTGCAAATAGCTGACCACAGTGCCCGACGTAATTCCTGTACTGAAATCCCATTTTGTGTCGCACATTCATTGACGTAATTACGCAATCTAGCGCGTGCATTATCCCAGTTGAGCCATTCGTCTATCCGATACGGCGAATCTACTTGTTGGTAACGATACAAGTCACCCATGACTCGCAAGCATCCATCGCAGATGCTCTCGAATAGCTCAGATGCAATACCGCATTGAGCAGCAAGATGATCTATTGTTCCTGACGGCAAATTTAGGCGAACGTAGCCTAAACCCGAGGATTCAATCCCAAAGTATAAGCGACTGAAAAGGGGGGTACAGACCTCAGATTGTACTTTGGGACGAAGTCTGTTTTCTCGCCTTTCCTGTGCGCCAGGAGAAAGATCAGAGCGCCATTCTGGAGCTTCAGAGTCGAAGTCAAACAACTCTGTCCAATGATGCCAATTGCCATCATAATTATACTCCTGATAAAGGATATCATTACCGGCAGGATTGACACCCAAAGCTGCCAATCTTTGGATTAGCAAACCTGGAGCTTGATTTTCTCCTTCAAACAGCGACCGGATAGGCACTGTGCGCGTGTTACCTCTTTGCTGAATCTCGTTAAGTTTGGTTTGCGCTTCGTCCTGCTGTACTTGGAGTGCTTGCAAGGCTACAGGCGGTAGTCCGGCTGGCAGAGACATACTAGCCAATTCGATTTGCTGCTGTAACTCAGTAACAGCATTAGGGTTATGATGAGCAAACTGGATCGATTCAGGATGAGTAGGTTGATGGTACTGTTGTAAGTCTTCTAGCAGGCGTAGTTCACCTATAGCTAATTGTCCAAGTTCATCAAATATTGCTTCACGAACTAGGTCATCGTAGTGCGATCGCTCAATGCCATTAGATATAGAAGCTGCATCTTCACGACTATCAGAAAATACCACCAGTTTGCGGGACTCTTCCGTGTCAGGTAGCTGATAAAACAGTTCTTTAGAAAGTAGTTGGCTAACCTTAGAAAAGCCAGTGCGAAATCCTCGAATAGGAGATTTCCGACGTACTCGCCTGCTGTAATTGACAGCGCAGCAGGGGCAAATTGAGGGTAATGCTCCCATAAATTCCTGTATTTCTGGTGGTGTTTGGCGTAAGTGAAAGACATAACCTCTCACCCACTGTTGAGCAGGTGTAGCCGAATCTGGCTCTCCCAAAATAACCCGACCACTGAGGGTGTCTAGCGATGCTCTGTCCCACCAGGCTTTCTGTGTGCTGCCACCTTGTCTTGATGGGTGATTCCAGTGGTTTGGGACATCTTCGTTACGTTCTCTTGAAGGCCAAAATACGGCAAATTCAGAATACGTTCTGCGCTCCAGAAATCGAGCCGCTTGGCGGTCAGGGATACCTTCAATATCCGGCTCTGTAGGCAGAAGCTCCCAACCCTCATTGTCTTGTAGTGTAAGGCGATTGCCACCAAAAAAGACTGTGCCGCATTGTTCGCAATAGAGAAGCTCTAAAACTCGGTACTGCTGCCAAAGTATCGGTGGATTTGTCACAAATAGCCGACCTACAGGTCGATTTTCACGGCTTTCATCACCATGACAATCGTAATTCGGTTTAGTACAAGCCCAAAGTCCCTCAATATTCCTGAAAAACCAGTGCAGCCTGAAGGAGGGTAGGGACATCTTACCTGCGTATAAACCACGAGCCATGAGTAAACCCCTTGCTGCCGATCGCAGAGTGTCAGCACCTAACTGCTCACCGAAGATACCTTGGGCAAACTGAGCCAGAGAGACAGCGCGGGTTTGACCTGAATCATCAGTGCAGGCGTTGAGCATTCTGACACCGATGGCGGCACTTTCCGATTCCAGAATCTCCTGGCAGACTTGATATTGTGCCGATTCAGCTAATGTATCTGCATTGTCGGCATCTGGAGAATTCGCCAAAGTGATAAATGGTTCGCTGGGAAGGAACGCTTGATCTTCAATGGCTGGAATTGGCTCAAGATTGCCAGGAATAATCTGTTCGGGATACCATTGTGTACCAAAAAATTGCTCGAGGAAGTCCTGGCTTTGTGGATCGTTTGGCTCAAGAGAGGCGCTAGAGGCAAGAATCCTGAGCTTGGGATGACCCGGATGCAGTCCCAACCGTTGAAGCAATAATCTCAGGAGATATGCTACTTCTGTGCCAGCAGTTCCCCGGTAAAGGTGCAGTTCATCTACAATCAAGTGAAAAACACTGCCATCCTTCTGTAACCATTCCCTGGTTCTGTCGAAAATATTCCTATCGACATCTCGCATCAGCATAATGCTGAGCATACAGTAGTTGGTGATTAAAATGTCTGGTGGAGCATCTTGCATATCCCAGCGACAGCGCATTTCTGCCCCATCCAATCGAGGGAAAAAGAACCTCACCTCATCATCCCCAATTTCATGGGCGTGGTTAGCCGCAGCATTGGCTGATAGCTCCATCTGCCGCATTGCTTCGACCAGTGCTTCTATCTTTTTCGTGTTGGGGTTGTTACTATGTTTGATTTCATGTCCTGGTACGGGTGTAACGCCGTTGTATCTGCCAAAGTAAATCCGATTGCCATTCCTATGATTTTGAAACCATTGTCGAGCCTCTTCTGAATCGAGGGCGTGGCGGAGTCGGGTTAGCTGGTCTTCGACTAGGGCATTCATGGGGTATAAAATTAACGCTCGAACCGCAGCGTCCCGGTTTTCATGACTCCTTTGAGGTATACGGTAAGAACGCTGCATTCGGCGTCTTCTGTTTACCCTGGGATTGCATTGATTTTGCCAATCCTCGTTTTCCCACCAGTCATTCAGGTGAGGTGGCTCTGAGTTAGGGGCTTCCCAGTTCCTTGACTCCTGAGTAAGGTAGGCAAACAGGGGTAATAGGAAGGACTCGGTTTTACCCGAACCTGTACCAGCTGTTACCACCGCATTTTGACCCTGTAATGCCCTGCGGAGCATTTCTAATTGGTGGCGATATAGTTGGTAGTCCCCAACCAAACCACAGGAAGCTAGTTGTTTGAAGTCTTCAAGAGCCGTTGTATCTAATCCAGGAACATCCTCAATTCCTAACTGGTGGATCGTCTTGCCAGATCGCTGGTATTGGGGGAGGGGTTCAATCCAGGGGTCTTGGTAAAATATACCCGGTTGGTCTAGACGCCTTACCCGTTCCTGTTCGATTTCAGGGAACTTGGTGCCAAAGGCTGTCTTGATGTATAGCAGGAAGTTGTGACGGATGTTGTCGAAAGCACCAACCGGGTCGTGCATGATTTCTTGTTTGATGAATATATCGCTGTCTAGTTTTGTTTTAACCTTTTATATCCAGAGATTGCAAGCAGAGAGTCTGACCTAATTTAGCCGCAGTCATTTCTGCTATTTGTGGTGGTATGGCTGAAAATAAGTTAAAACTCCGTATTTCTGAGCTATGCGGCAGTTGATCTACAAATATTGCGACATAGCCTGAGCATAGGGTTAAAACTCTCTCTAAAAGTCGTGGCAACTTTGCACCGGCTGGTACTGCCATAATCAATTGATGCGGGTCATAGACTAGGACATTTATGCTGAGTGAAGAAAGCACAGCATAGCGCCCCCAATCCAGGTCAACTGGCGTACAGCTTTCCTCTTGCCAAAGATAATAAATCGACGTATTGCGTGATGGATGACTATATCGGCTCAGACGGATATGACTATCTGTGGCTTGATGCTGGCGAAACTGGCAAAAATTGGGATTAAAGGTTTGACGGTTCCAGGTTAATTCTGGGGTAGTAGACCAGTGGAGAGTATTTTTGTAATCTGCCAAAGAAGCAGCAAAATGAAGAAGCGACCAAGCTGAGGGCGTCTCCAGGAAAGCAATCCCAACAGACTCAGCGATCGCTTCGAGTTCTGCTACATCCCCGACTTGAACAGCCACTCGCACTGGCATCAGTACTAATTCACCAGGCTGTTGTGTAATCTCAAGCTTGACATGAGAACTAATAGACTGACAAGCCTTTGATAAGTGTTCGATTGACTGAGGCGATCGCACTCCGGCTAAAATGGCTTGGGGTAGACCCGCACAGGGCAATCGTACCAATACAGGAGGAGCCACATATACTCTACTGCCATTTTCCCTGAAATCAAAATTACAGTGACCCAATGAATCAAGGGCGCGAACTGCTATAAATCTCTTGTCCTTAATCCGGTCTATATCTACACTCAAAGCAGCCGCTTGAAGCTGGTAAAGATAATCAAATGTCTCTTTAAAAGATACCCAAGACATTTCCTTTTTAGCTGAGATAACGTAAAGTAACTGATCACTCTCATTAGACACGCCTTGCCTCCTCTTGAAATTTTTTCCATAAGGCGAGTATGCGGCTATCTTCCAAAGGGGGTAAAATTCGCTTGCGGCAATGCCACAAAATTTCTTTCCATTGCTGAAGTTTTCTCCGATCTTTATAGGGCGATTTCAAAGGGGCTGATTCTGCTAAGCTGGTGCCGCAAAATTTTGCCTGATCAAAAAGAGTTCCTTTGACGATAGCCCAAATCGGTGACCAATGACTAGGTATTGGTTCTTCGGGCCACCTAATCACTTGACCGGGTGAGTTTCCTAAAAATAAAATATGCTGTTTTTCTTTAATTGGTAGAAGGGTGTTGAAGTTAAACGCAGGTGGATTGACACCACTTACCAATGCCCCAGCAACGCCTAGTGGATTATTGTGATTACTTTCTTGATTTAGGCTATGCCCAAATTGGTCGAACTGTTGCCTGGGAGTTTTGTATGACCAGATGAAATCTTCTATGAAGACGAGAGAAATACGCTTGATCACCTCCTCCTCTTTACGGGCTTCAATCACCAGTTTTTTCCCCGATGGTACATCTTTAGGTAGTTCATAAACTTGCGTAGAATTAATACCATCCAAAGGGAAATTATTACAATATAATTTTACCGATTCATTACCACCATTTATAACTAACTTCGGCGGCGCAAATTTAAAGAATCGATTACTTTGATCAATACGTATTCCCCCCTGGCAATATAGTTGTACATTGGTTGACCATGCTAAGATAGGAAAGTACCGTTTGACTAGCTCATCGCTCAAAGCAACATCAACTTTAAAAAAATGCCATCCTTGAGGCAAACCTTCTGTAATCAATAACTTTTTAAATCCTTTGCAGCTAGATTCTCCCCATGTTTTTATCAAAGGACAACAAGATTGATGTGCCGCTAAATAAAAGGGAGAACCTTGAGGAAGTTGCCCAACTTCTACAAGTCCTCTCAATCCTTGAGAGTCTCCTTTTATGAATAATCGGATGGGGGAAGCCGGCAACTTAAAACACCACCTTTGGTCAGAATCTTGCATCCGCAAACCCTGACACCAATCAAACTGAGAGGCGTTAATATGTCTCCCCTCTGACTCTAATATGATTGGCGAAGACCAACCCATACCGTATTCATAACAGGAGAAAACATCAGAATGGCTATCACAGGATAGAAACAGGTGATCTTCGGGAAATTCTTGTTTAGTTGTGCAACGCAGGGTAAAGGTTACACGTTCAGCAATTTGATCAAGTTTGCAGCACAATCTTAAAATGCCGTGAACCTGCTTTCCCTTCTCAGCGGAAAGTTCAGCCATTCCATCCCAATTACGCAATTCATCAACAATCCTTTCGAGTAATGCTTGTCGTAACTCATTACTATCGTTGGTTTCTTCTAATAAGCGCAACGTTCGGTTTCGCAGATGTTTGCGTCCGGGTTTTGCCAGCAATAATGCGATCACTTGGTCGGAGGGAAGGAAAGTCGGATCTAAGTCAGACTCAGCAAAAATAACAGGTAGTGCTTTAAGTTCTTCCTCTGTCAGCAGAGTTTGTGCGATCGGCAAACCAACGTGATTTCTCTTACCAGCGATATTGACATTGAAGATACCCCATTCAGCATCCTTGTCTTCAGACCACTTCTCCAAGTCATCCCAGAGTACCCGCATTTGGTCAAAGCCAGGATATTTTCCACAGAGAGGTTCTTCACCGAGTAATTCTCGCAAGCGGGGATAGTAGGCATTAGCCGAAAAATCACCTTCCATACCCGCAGCCAAGACAAATAGCGCTAAGTAGCCGATATACAAGGGATAATCTCGACGTCCGCATCGATATTGCCAGTGTTCCATGGTTTCCCTGGCTTTCTGACAAATGCCTCGACCTGGCACACCAACTAGACCTGTTTTGACTGCCTTAATGAAATCTTGAAGATCAGCACCGCTGGCTTGACCAAGCTCTACTATTAGATCCTCAGTAACATACAGATGTACTGGACAACCAGCCATTTCAGGCTTAAAGAAATAAGATGCGATTTTATTGTTCCAGGTCTGGTAATTCACTTGTATATTTCATTTTGAACACAGGGGATTCAAGCTTTGGCTTCCAATCTATCCTGATTCACGACCCGATTTAACTTGCCACTGTGATATCCTTCTAAATCTAGGGTG
>NZ_JBKHHI010000204.1:0-11469 GCF_046539235.1 Coleofasciculus sp. | reverse complement strand
AAGTCAGCTAAAGCTGACTGAATAAAAGTTTTAGTCCATTGGGTCAAAGATAATGCTCAATCGCGCAGTCGGAATGAGTACCACTCGCATCAAACCGCCTTGGGTTCAAACCCAAGGCTAAAAGCGAAAGTCAGCTAAAGCTGACTGAATAAAAGTTTTAGTCCATTGGGTCAAAGATAATGATCGGGACTGGCTTTTGACGTTGAAGGGGTCACCTCCAATACAGGAATTATGCCATAAAAGCCCATAGGGTATTCGCTTCGAGTATCCAGAGGGGTTTGTTGTTGATGATACGAATGAACAGGTAGCCAATCAAGACGCGATCGCATTCGAGTCTACCGGGTTGTACGAGTTTGAGAATATCGTGCTTCCCAGTCGCGATGGTCAAGATATGATTGTGATTAGTTGGGCGAAAGGAAGTGGCAATGAGGCGGCTTATCGACAGGTGTTTGAGCGAATTCGGGGGACGTTGCAACTTTTGCGGTAGTAGGATGTCCCCTGGGTTCGAGTTGTGCGATCGCACTCTTAGCTCTACCTCACCTCTGTAGTAGAATAGCCGAATTCCTGGGGAGTCGGCGAATCCGGCTTGAATGCTGCCAGCTTGCACTTTCCCTAGGCGAAAAGGCAGAAATAACGCAACAGCTAATATCTCCCCCAGCCTACCCTAGTGCCATGGCACGTCTGGAATATTGCTTCCCCTGCATCCCGGCTCTTGGACGAGAAAGTATAATCTGAGTGGAAGCCACATTGCCCCAAAAGAAGGTTAAGCTAGAGAAAAAAAGGTAATCTCTATAGCCGACTGGGTGCATATCGTCGGATCTTGATAGAATAAATTGCTGATTAATTACCCTAACCAAATCTACATGGTATGATCATAAATTTTATTAGCGAAAATAAGTTGAAATGAAAAATTGGGGAATTGGCAATATCCAGAAAGAAAAAAGGATAGCTGAAAACAATGATCAGCCAGCTTTGAGATCAAACGGCAACGAAATTCAATCCCCTTAACTTATTGTTTCTAACTCAAGCAGAAACCGGAGTACACAGAATGAGTCAGGCAGATAAACTCAAATTATTGATAGTGGACGATGAGCCTGACAATTTAGATTTATTATATAGAACGTTCCGACGAGAGTTTCGAGTTTATAAAGCGGATGGGGCGATGAGCGCTCTGAGCGTTTTGGATGAACAGGGAGAAATGGCGATCATTATCTCTGATCAACGGATGCCCGTGATGAATGGTACAGAATTATTAGGGAAAACAGTTGATCGCTTCCCGGATACAATTCGGATTCTGTTAACGGGCTATACCGATGTTGAAGATTTAGTCGAAGCCATTAACTCCGGCAAAGTTTTTAAGTATATTACCAAACCCTGGAATCCGGAAAGTCTGAAAGTCATCGTTCAACAAGCAGCCGATACGTACCGAGTTCTCAAACAAAGAACTAATGAACTGAGCCGCGCTTTACGCCGCGAAGAACTCTTTAATGTCGTGACAACAGCCATTCGCGAGTCGCTAGACTATAGCAGTATGTTGCAAACCGTTGTCACTACGATTGGTCAAACCTTCGAGGCGACGAGTTGTATCCTGCAACCCGTCGATGGTAATCACCTGATTTCAGACTCATTTTCTTACCAAGCTGAGTCAACAAAAGATTCTGAATCATTACCTGATGTTGAACCGATTGTGCAAAATGTGCTGGAAAACTGGAAAACCCAGCTTATTCAACAGCTCAGTGATGGTAATCATTCGGTGCATCTAGTTGTTCCTCTGATCTGGCAACAACAGCTATTGGGAGTGTTATCCCTTTATAAACAACAGTGTGATCAGCCTTGGATGTCAGAGGATATTAAACTCATCGAAGCCGTCGCAGAACAAGCAGCGTTAGCCATTTCTCAGGCAAAACTCTACCAACGCACCCAGTTACAAGCCGAACAGATGCGGGCTGAATTGGAGGTAGCTCGCCAAATTCAAAATAATTTGTTGCGCCAAAGTTTACCCGAAGTGGACGGGGTTAAAGTGCAAGCCCACTGTTATCCCGCACGAGAAGTTGGCGGTGATTTTTTTGAAGTATACGTCCATCCTCAAGGCGATGTTTGGCTGGCGGTTGGTGATGTGTCGGGAAAGGGAGTGCCTGCGGCTTTATTTATGGCAAGTGCGATTTCTATCTTGCGCCGAGAATTGGCTCAAGAAATTTCTCCTGAACCGGAGGTAGTGATGCGAAACCTGAACAGTATTATGTCAGATGATCTGTTCAGTACCAACTGTTTTATCACGATGGTATTAGCGCGATATACACCAACCTCGCGACAGCTTGTCTATGCAAATGCGGGTCACATTTATCCGTTGGTTTGGGCGCATCGTTTAGTTGCCCAACAGCAATCTGCACCGGAATTCTCTGTAACAGTAGAACCGGATTACCTGAAAGTTCGGGGGATTCCGCTGGGTATTCTAACGGAATGGCAGGCAAAAGCTGGAATGTTGACGTTACATTCAGGGGATGTTGTGCTGCTGATCAGTGATGGGATTACAGAAGCAACGGTTAAGGAAGGAAAACACTATACCGATTCTCAAAACAATAAAAATAGTAAACCCCTGACGAATTCAATGCTGGGGACATCGGGTCTTTGGCAACTTCTGCTTCAGGAGCCAGCTCCCTTCAATCTACCTCATTTATTAGTTCGCATCCGCGAGGAGACTAACAATGTTCAGGAAGATGACCAAACAATTCTCTCTATGGAGGTTTTATAGTTGATGAAAACGGAGCTGCATGTACCAAGTGACTTGAAGTTTTTGACGATTGTCGAAAGCTGGTTACTGGGAAGTTTGGAAGTAGCGTTAGGAGATTCAGTGGATTGGCAACGTCAATCGAGTCGGTTAAGACTGGCGTTAGTTGAAGCCTATTCCAATGTGGTGCGTCATGCTCATCGAGATCAACCCAATTTACCGATTTTGATTCGCTTGGAACTCAAAGAACGAGATATTGCTTTGGAAATTTGGGATCACGGCAAAGGGTATGACATCACCAACTATAATCAACCCTCTCCAGAAGCGAAACAGGAAAGCGGATATGGTTGGCTGATTATGCAAAAGCTGATGGATAGAGTTGAGTATCGCTTGCAGATCAATGGTCGTAATTGTCTGAAGATGGAGACAAGCTTACCTAAGGCTGACGAATGATTGATGATTTCACCCCATTTACTGAATACCTGTGGTATGATGCCTGCGAGGACAGCGATTGTTGCAAAATATTACAAAAATACCGCTATTCCGAATTAAATCTATAAGCTTTGTTAAATTTGCTTGATATAGATGTCTGAATCTATAGGATTTTAAATAAGTCAAGCCGAAAGAGCGACTTGACTATCTGTCTGTTAAGGATACCCTTGTTTCGAGGACTGGTGAGCCTCTGAAACCAAGAGTTAGCTGTTAAGTTTAGTGCAACCCATCATTCCTATGACACAGCCGTTTATCTTGTCTCCCCGCTACCGACTGGATGACGATTCTCCATGGTTGGAAGGAATTGATCCATCACGCCACTATTGGATTGCCGTCAATGGAGATCCGGATATCCAGGTAGGGATTCCAGGATTAACGGTGTCATCACTCAAGGAATGGAAGCAAATATTATGGCGGTTCCGAAGTCTTCAAGCGGGCGATCGCATGGAACTGCGGCGAATTGCCAACACCTTAACTATTCAGTGTATCAACGCCAATTGCTACGCGATCGCAGCCAAGATTGACGGCGCAGCTGTCTGGCATTTGTTTGATCAAGAAGCATTAGAGAGTTTGTTAATGACAGCTCATCCCGATTGGCTTTGTGCGCCTAGAGATATTGAGTTGGGGCGTCAGTTGCTCGCTCGTTCCTGGGAGCAAGTGGCAGCTTAGTTTCATTCGTCATTTATCATTTGTCATCGTCTTAAGCTGAGGAGTTCTTGAGGCGACGCTAACAGCTTAATTCTGACGAAACTAATCCTTTGTTCGAGATTGAGAATAAATATCCAGCCCACATTGACACTAAATAGCGGTGTCTGTACTCTACCCTTGACTTGAATTTGAGTCTCCCCGTTTTCTTGGGGTTCCACAATTCCGGTTTTGGGTAAGAGTTGCATGTCAATGGCTTCAGCCTTTAGGTAGGTGGCGATCGCGTATTGTCCTTGGATGAGTTCCTCAAACGGTGGCTGCATCACACCGTTATCCGTAAACAATGCGGCGGTTGCGTCATAATCCCCAGCATTCATCGTTTCAAAGTAATGCAAAATCACGGACTGGGTAATACCCTCTATAGTCATTTCTTTTCTGATTGTTGGTAGGGATGGCTTTCATTCATAATAGAGAAACTTGCCAAAGTATGCGCTCGAGGAAAAAGGACAAATGACCAATGACCAATGACCAATGACCAATGACCAATGACCAAAGCAATCAAATTAAGCAAAAAGCGCGATCGCTAGGATTTCATTACTGTGGTATTGCAGGGGTAGACGGGAATGGTGACGAGGAAGCCACTCAACATCTGAAAACTTGGTTGGCTCAGGGCTATCATGCTGACATGGACTGGATGCAGAATCCTCGCCGCTTAGATATCCATACCTGTATGCCAGGGGTTAAATCCGTTATTTCCGTTGCCCTAAACTATTACACCCCTCACCAACGTCCTCAGGGAGACGAGTATGGGAAGATATCCCGTTATGCTTGGGGACGAGATTATCATAAGGTGATGCACAAAAAACTCAAAGCCTTGACCCACTGGCTACAAGCCCAAGGAGAAGGAATCCAAGCTCGTTACTACGTAGACACTGGTCCAGTGCAGGATAAAGTGTGGGCAGAACGTGCTGGAATTGGTTGGATCGCTAAAAATGGTAATCTAATTACGCGAGAGTATGGCAGTTGGGTGTTTTTAGGGGAAATTTTAACCAACTTATCACTCACAGCCGATACTCCCCATACCCAGCATTGCGGAACCTGTACCCGTTGCCTGGAGGCTTGTCCGACAGGAGCAATTGTTAAACCTTTTGTTGTGGATGCTGATCGTTGTATTGCTTATCATACAATTGAAAATCGAGCGGAGGAAATCCCTTCATCCATCACCCCCCATTTAGAGGGTTGGGTGGCTGGGTGTGATATCTGCCAGGATGTTTGTCCTTGGAACCAACGCTTTGCTCAACCAACAGATGTAGCCGACTTTGAACCCTATCCTGGGAATGTAGCTCCCACGTTAGCGGAACTGGCGACACTTTCAGATCACCAATGGCATCAACGATTTCCGGCATCCGCGTTGCGACGCATCAAACCCCAGATGTGGCGACGTAATGCTCAAGCCAATCAGCAGAAGTAGACCCACAATATCGCCATTGGACTTAAAATTGTACAGAATTTTGATCAAAAGATGAGAATTTTTTCTCAGATCGGTAATTTGATTGCTAATCTAAGCGATAGGAAATGCTTTAGAGCATCCTAACTAATATAGAGAATTATATAAGCATGAGGGCGAGCCATTATGTCTCAGGATATCAATACTCACGACAAGACAAACAAGTCATCAACCACCTCCACTGCTATCCAGTCTTGGTCAGCCGAAGCCGATGCGGATAAGTTAATGGATGATTTATTTGCAGATCTTGACCGCATCTTGGAAGGGAGTAGCAAATTACCCACGGAACCGACTCAGCCAGACTATGTATCTTTAAAGTCGATTGTGATTCCCCCCATTACCGCGCCACCTGCTGTGATACCGACTCAAGACTTGGTGGAACAGCCATCTGGAGAGAAAAAGGAAACGCCAAAAACCCAGGTTTCAGAGACAAAGGGGACAAAGGGTAGTGCTTCCAACCGCAAAGGCTCAGGTTGGTCTGTAGATAAATTTTTATGGGTAATGGCTCTAATTTCAGTGGGTCTAACCGCACTGTTGCTACTGATTACTCAAAAACAACGGTTTGCACCCTGGTTGCTTAACTTTGCTGGCTCACCCTCTCCTGAAACCCAACTCCCCTCGGAAGCCGATTACAAGTTTGGAGAGTATGCTTTGGAGGCGCTAAAAGCCATTGACCGTAAAGCTGAAGCCAGACAACAAGCCGCGATCGCCGGTGGTGGAACGGGTAATCCTAATCTACCCCCAGGTGCAACCAACGCTTCCGGTGCTATCAATCGTCCCGTTGGTGCTAATGGTGCTAATCCACCAGGTACAATTTTGGAAAGAATCTACTATCCGGTTTATCCCCCCCAGAGTTCCTGGATACCCCCAGTACCCCCTGCCAATTCCTCAGTTGCCCCTCCGCCAGCCCCAGAGCCTTCACCGGCTGCCAATCCACCTGCACCCACACCACCTCCTCCTCAAGTCACAGCTGAAACACCGCCAGCCTCACCCCCAACCGTTGCTCCGACTTCACCTACAGCATCAGCATCGCCAACGCCACCAGCACCGCCACCACCGCCTCCTGTAAACCATACTCTGGTGGGAGTGCTAGAGTCAGAGCAACTTTCTGCTGCCTTATTTGAAATTGATGGGATCACTCAGCGGATTAATATTGGTGAAGCCATTGGCACAAGTGGCTGGATGTTAGTTGAAGTGAATAACGGAGAAGCGATTATTCGACGTAATGGAGAAGTTCGCTCTGTTTACACAGGGCAGACGTTCTAAATTAGACGTGCTTTGGCGTTTAATCATTTTTAAGCGGGGCGAGAGGGGTTCAATTGTTCCCGACACCCCACACCCCACACCCTACACCCTGCCCATTATTTAAGTGCCAAACCCTAAGCGAGTACCGACATGGCAGCTAATACAGTCTCCGGGAAAATGATGCCACAAAAACGCGATCGCGGCGGTTCCGGTACAGTGATTCGCTCCTAATAGCTGAACCTTATAGTTCGCCAAGGTTTCCACCGTTGCTTGCACGCGATCGCGACTCGCCCGGTTCAGGTGCATTCCCCCAATTACCGCGTAAAACGTATCGGTTCCAGTGATTTGGGCAATATAATTGAGGGTATTGATCACACCTGAATGAGCGCAGCCTAAAATCACCACCATTCCTGCGGGTGTATCCAGAAACAAAGCTTGGTCATCCACAATCAAATCCACTTGATTGTGCTGGGAATCCTGCCAAAAATCACCTCCCGTATCTTCCAGGGGATGACGCCGGGGAATTGAACCCGTCAGGTACATACCCGGGATAACTTCTGTAGGTTTATCTGTCCAAACTAACTGATCAATCGTCTGTTTAAGCCTATCTGCATCTTGAATCGGAGAGCCAATATTCCCTCTAGGACTAAACTTGGGTTGTAGCGCCGCCGGATGCAGAAAGAGTTTAGCAATATTACTCTCTTCTAAGAGAGTCATTAAACCACCTGTATGATCATAATGACCATGACTCAGCGCAACCGCATCTAAATTTTGTAGTGAAATTCCCAACTGTTGAGCATTGTGGCGCAATGTTAAACCCTGTCCTGTATCAAATAAAATCCGCAGGGAATCGGTTTCAATGAGATAAGATAGCCCATGTTCTCCTAACAATCCTCGCCCATAAGCTGTATTCTCGACTAAAATGGTAAGCTGAAAAGTATTTTTATTAGTTGGCATAGGTTATTGGAAACAATATCAAACCTGCCTTTATTATCCCCTGCAAGAGGAGGCTATTGAAATCGCTGCTACACTAATTTATGCGAAGCCTTCCCTAAGGGTAGTCCGCAAGGTAAGGACTGGGTTATAACGGGGATAGCGTTCCCCGGATTTGGTTGAACAGAGTCAGTTTTTCGGTGGATTTGACCTGAATGGTATCTTGACTGAGTGGATCAAAGATGCTTATCAACTTGGATCTGGCGCGATTGATAAATTGAGCGATCGCTATCCTCGCCAACGTTGATGGAGGAGGTGTAGAGACGCGCCATGGCGCGTCTGGAGGACATAGGACATTATTTGGGTTGATGGCGAATCTGTCGCATAATTAAACCGATGGGAAGCGCGATCGCAACCGCAATGATAATATGAATCAGGACGTTCAAACCATTGTAGGTGGTACATTTCACTACACCTGCACCGGGACAAATGGGTGTTTCGGTGTTGGTTTGATTCTGGATAAAGGTTTGGATGGGTTGGGAATCGACTTGGGAGGATATCCCACTGACGGCTAATCCGGTTCCGACTACGGCTATCCAGAGTTCTAGGTTTTGCAGCTTCTGGTCTAAAGCGCGTTGGCGAAGCCTGTTCCTTCAGAACGTATCGCGTTCTGCTTGATCTAAGTCTACGATACCTCGCACGGTTTCTAGCATTTGTCCGAATAAGTCTTGTCCGGGTGATAGATAATTGATGTCGGTTTGGATTTGCTGTTTGTCGCGTTGGCTTGCTTTGAGGAAATCGCCCCAGAATTGGGGGATATCGCCAAATTGGGCAAGTTTCTGTTGCTTGGTGTCAAAGTTGGTGAGATTGGTTTCCATCGCTGTATGATGGGCGCGTAAGTCACGCAAGCATCGGGCGTAGTCGAGGGCGGTGTGGGGGATTTGGTTGAGGAGATTTTTTAGGGCGTCGAGGCGGGTTTGTTTGTCGGTGGTGAGGTTGGGTAAGGTGTGGATTTGTTGTTCTAAGTCGCTGTAGAGGTGTCGGGCTTCGGGGTAGCGTTGGCGGGATTGGTGATAGATGTAGCGGAGTTTGTGAGTGGAACAAAGGAGTTGCAGGAGTTCATCATAGCCTTTTCCCAACAGTTCAACGGTGGGAGATTGGTTGGTGTTGAGAGAGATGAGGATGTGACATTGTTTGGCGGGGTTATCGGGTTGGCTGGGTTGGGTGGCGAGGTAGTGGAAGAGGTGACTCCCGAAGAGGCTGTCTTGATTCTGGAAGCTGGGATTGAGGGGAGTATTGGCGAGGAGGGCGGTGGCGCATTGTTCAGCGAGGGTGGCGCAGTCGGTTTGGGCGTCTACTTCAGCGTATAACCACAGGGTTTGTCCGAGGGAGGCTTGGATGGTGTTGGGGAGGAGGGATTGGGGGCGGAAGAGTTGCAGTTGGGGGAGGGTGATGTCGAGGTGGGGAGAGTCGGGGGTGAGAGTGAGATCAATGGCGTAGGTGTCATTCAGGCGAAAGGGTTGCAGGTTGGCGGTGATTTTGAAGCCATCGGCGGTGGAGATAGCGCCTAAGTCGATATCTTGGGCGTGGGTAAGCCAGTAAGTTTTTGATCCGGGTTCGTTTTGGGGCGTGTATTCGGTGTTGGTGTAGCAGATGAGTTGGGATTTGAGGGTAGTCAGTTTAGGGAAATGTCCCAGATTAGTCAGATTATCCCATAACTTAGCCGCATCATCCGCCACGCGATCGGGGGCGTCGGTGAGGGTTTGACGCAGGTGGAAGGCGTAGAGGGTGAGGCTGACGTTTTTCATTTATTGGTTATTGGTCATTTGTCATTCGTCATTCGTCATTCGTCATTCGTCATTTGTTGATGGAAATTGCCGAGATTTTTATTAGCCTATAATACAGAATATCTGTAGGGGTACGGCATTGTGTTTAGCTGAAGATATCGCCCCTCTCCCCCAGCCCCTCTCCCACTCCGGGGAGAGGGGAGTAAGAGAAAAGCGGTATTTTAGAGGTAATTTATAGCAACCGCCAAGACGGTTAGGACACATCATTTATGTAGAGACGCGCCATGGCGCGTCTCTAGCACTGCCGCATCTTTACATAATAGTTCCACATAATAGTTCCCCTTCTCCCACCCCCCTCGTTCCCCCCTACGAAGAGGGGGGAAGACAGCGGATGCTTCGCTTTTTTTTGCACGGGAGAAGGGGTTAGGGGATGAGGGGGAAAAAGATAGCTTGTTGCTTCAAATTAATCATTTATTATTAGCTTCTCGCTGCATTCTCCGTTCTATCAGCTTGAGTCGAACCGCCAATCCCTATCGCTTAATTGGAACCTTGAGGATTGGGTGGGTTTGTCTGGGGTGTAGATGGGGGTGAATGTCTGATAATACTATTAATAATCATGTCCTTCGCCGCTGGGCTGGGTTGATTCGCTGGCGTGGGAGATTTGCTTCCGCCAACACCAATGGTTACTTGAAAATCTCTGATTTCTGCATCTGTTAACCCTTCTCGCTGTTGTTGGTATTTCTGGAATATCTCTTGGCTGGAGGCGGATTCTTTTAACCAGTTTTCCAGTTGATCCGAGATATTCTCAATATCATCGTCAGGAAGTTGATTGGCGAGTTGCTTTAAGTTATCCCAGTCTGGAGGGGTGAGTAAGTTGGCGTTAGTTTCGATAACTTTAATAAAAGCAATAATACTGTTGTCGTAAACAGACATGATGTTAAACTCCTTTGCCAATTAGACAAAATGCAGCCCAATAATAGGGATTGTTAAAGGGTTGGGCTTTTTCCCCTTGTTCAGTTTCCAGTTTCTGGAAATACTGCTTTAATTCTATCTGCCAGGTGGTACTGAAGGGAGAAGTGGGAAGCCAGTCTTGAAAACCTTTGACGGTGGTGTCTCGTAACCAACATTGGGCAGTATTCAGGGCGAGGGCGAGGTTCTCTTGCTGCTGGAGTTCTTGGTAGAATTTGACGATGAGTAGGGCGGTGGCAAAGGCGCTGACTGTCCACAGGCTACTGACGACATTGGTACTCCCGGCTAAGAGGAAACCGTAGGGTAAGCTGATATATTCATCGCTGATATTGTTGATGTCGGTTAACCCAGTTTCGCAGGCGGAAAGGGTGACGAGGCGACAATTACTCAGGCGGAAATGAGTGATGATGTCTTCCAGGGTGAGGTTAGCATCGGCTAACTGTAAGCCGGAATCCAGGGGAGAACCGGGATTAAAATAGCCGTGACAGAAGAACAGCAGACTGTTGGCAGTGTCGAGAGTTTCCCTAGAGGAGAGGAGGGCGGATTTGCTGGCTTTGTCTTTTTTGAGGATATCAATCGGGGAAAATTGTCGGGTGATGGCAGATACGGCGCCGATGTCTTGTTCATATAAGTCTGATGTGGGGGTTTGAATGGCAAACAGGCGCTGGAAGTCGGGGCGTTGTTGCTGCTGGAGTTGGTGCAAGAGTTGGCAACTGGGCAGATAACGGATACCGTCAGGGAAACGGGGGAATAGGTTTAAGGCGTGGAGGGGGAATAGATGGAGATAGAGATGAGGAATTAGGATTAATTGGGTGCAGGTTTCGGGGATGTAGGTGAGGATATCGTTAATATGGAGTATTTCGGCTAGCTGGTTGAGGCGTGAGGGGAGTGAGTTTTGCCAGTCTTGTTGGTATTGTTTGGTTTCGCTGTCGGTTTCGGCGAGTCTGGGGGCGTAGTAGGCGTTGAGATAGTCGTCACGCCAGGTTTCTAAGTTAGTTAAGTCTTCACGGGTGGATGTCCAAATGGAGATCCCCCCTAACCCCCCTGCTTGATAAGGGGGGGCTAGGGGGGGTTCAGCCGTAATAATCACAGCGCGGAAACAGTCATCGAAAATATACCATTCAATAATTGCCGTATTTTTATCAATCAGTGTAGAGAGTTGG
>NZ_JBKHHI010000203.1:0-11470 GCF_046539235.1 Coleofasciculus sp. | reverse complement strand
TGCCGTTTGTCCGACAATCCCCACGCTCCACGTCAGTAGCGTGGGGATGTTGAATTACAACAATCCCTCTAGCTGACGGCGAATTCGATCCAGATCAGACATCTCTGGTTCTTGAGTTGGCGTCCCATCAGGTTGCCAGTCTGTTTTTTCCACATTTGTTTCCGGCGGTAATGCCAACATCCCGGTTTCAACCAGTTGGCACTCATAGCCGGCACTTTGGCAGAATTCTTCAATTTCCT
Source organism: Coleofasciculus sp. (assembly GCF_046539235.1). Taxonomy (GTDB): domain Bacteria; phylum Cyanobacteriota; class Cyanobacteriia; order Cyanobacteriales; family Coleofasciculaceae; genus Coleofasciculus. Next base: position 11,231 of record NZ_JBKHHI010000203.1, on the reverse strand, counting down.
CAACCTCCAGCGCTTCCACAGAGGGATTGGGGAAATCCTGGGCTTCCAGCATCCCGCCAAAACGGATGGCGTCATCCTCTGACTCAAACATCAACACCACATTGCGATCGCTGATTTGCAGGGTGTGAATCCCCTCGTTTTCGCTACGAGCATTGAATAAGAGAACATAGACTTGTTTCGGTGCAACCATAACCTGTTCAGATGGGAGTGATCGACAGACAAAAAAATCGTCTTTACCCAGAATATCGGTTTAATTCCCTTAATCACCAGCTACTCGACCATAACGAGCGATAAACCTCTGGCTGGGGTTCTGTTGATGGCACAACCACGCCCACATCTGATCGCCGCAGCAGAAGTGCCACCATTCCCCTGGGTGACGCTGAAATCCTGCCTTTTGCATGATATCCCGTAACAATTGCCGATGGGCATGATAGGGGAGGTGCAACTCCTGGGCGTAGTAATTTGGATGAGAGCGGGGTGAGAGTTCGTCAATCTCCGATCCCATGTCAATCGTTTCACCTGTCTCGTTGACCAGAGTAATATCCACGGCGGCACCCGTACTATGAGGCGGCGGGGTTAAGGGGTCAAGACTCGGTAACGCCCAGATTTGATAAACTTGCTGCCATATTTTCTGGCGTTCAGTTTCCGATAGAGTCGCTGGGTTTAGGTTTTGCGATCGCACCACTTCAGCGAATGTATGGTTGACCATAAATTCCTGAACCGCTACAGGACGATAGGCATCAAAAATCAGGATACGCCAACCCGGACATCGCTGTTGCAGGTAATTTTGAGCTGTAATTAATGCCTCTAACACCGTCTGGCGCAAATGGTAGGGCGATATCTTCCCGTAAGGAGCGCCCAGTTTTTCATAAGGATGAAGGGATTCCACTGCGAACCGTTCCAAGGGTATGGGAACTAGGGGTTCTCCACAGTCTCGAATCGGAATCTGGTAATAGGGTTTCATTTTTCTTGTCCGTGATCATTAGTCCTTTGTTTTTTAGACTAATGACTCAAGACAGGTATAAAAAATCCCCTGACCGTCAGAACAAGCGTTCAGGGGCTAAAGAATACAGTGTTTCCTCTTAGAACATATCCAACTCAAAGAGCGAAATAATCCGTATATTTCCGGAAATTTGCTTGCTAGTTCATTTGTATTACCGTAGAAACACGGAGAGTATTGTATCTTTTCATGAAGAAAGATTAAATTAATTTAAGATGGCGAATTGTCACGGTAAGACCCCCAAGGAAAAAGGACTTACGCTTAGACACGGAGATACTGCTTAGATAACTCAATGGCGTAAGTCCTTTATAAGTCGTATGTGCTTAACTACTATTGTGTATTTCTACTTAGGTAATTCCCTCAGCAATAGTTATGATTCTTAATACGCGATTTAGCGGATTTATCTCTCTTGGCGAAATCTGTAAAACTCACCTCTACAATGGTGCCGAAAGTCCTAATCGATGTGTCTACTGCTATAAGTTATCAGTTTGAGCTAAAACGTTATTGGTAAAACCCGCCCCTACAAATCGGCTCCCCCAGTTCCCCCAGTTCCCCTCTCATCCTTGGGAGTTGCGTCCGGAATCGGATCATAACCCCCCGGATGAAATGGATGACAGCGTAAGATGCGCCGCAGTGCGAGGATACCTCCACGCCACGAGCCAAAGCGTTCAATGGCTTGTAGGGCATAGGTTGAACAGGTTGGATGAAATCGACAGGTTGGCCCAAAGATAGGGGAAATTAAGGTTCTGTAGGCTCGAATCAGCCAAATTAATAAAATTTTCATCATGTAATAGAGTGTTATAGGCACTCCTCTGTTATTCGTGTTTAACTCTTGTTTGACTCAATACCTTTGTTAGAATCAATTCCGTTGTTATGGCTCCACATTAGTATTGTGGCACTGGGGCTAGGTGTGATTGTGCTATCCGCTGAGACACTCCATCGCCGGACTTCTACGAGTTCAGAATTAGCCCGCAAAGTGGTTCATATCGGTACTGGCAATGTGATTTTGGTGGCTTGGTGGTTACAAATTCCCGCCTGGGTTGGTATAACCGCATCCATCATCGCTAGCGCGATCGCACTTTTGTCGTATTATGTACCATTTCTGCCCGGTATCAACAGTGTGGGACGTAGAAGTTTTGGTACGTTTTTCTATGCAGTGAGTATGGGCATCCTCATCGCCTGGTTTTGGTCGCCCCATCAATTCCACTATGCCGCTATTGGCATTTTAGTCATGACCTGGGGAGATGGACTAGCAGGATTAATTGGGCAGCGATTTGGGCAGCATAAGTACCAAATTTTGGGGATGACAAAAAGCTGGGAAGGTTCTTTGACAATGACTCTAATCAGCTATGGGGTCAGTTGTTTAATTCTACTTGGGGTTCAAGGTAATGTTTGGCAAACGTGGTTACTCCCTATCGCTGTAGCGTTAGAGGCTACCGGTTTAGAAATGTTCTCAAAGTGGGGCATGGATAATCTTACCGTACCTGTAGCCAGTGCTGCTTTGGCGTTTTACCTTCATCAACTGTTTCCCTTAGTCTGAGTTTTGAGTGTGTAGGGGCGGGTTTAAGTCAGTGACATTCGCTTGAAAATAGCCCGGATTGCGGCAATAGCGATACAAGCGATACCCCCTATTTCTAATATCCAGTTCATCCTAAATCCGACCACTTGCCAACCTATCAAGGTATCAATATGATGAAAGGATGAGGCGCGAATGACAATAAAACAAGAAAGGAACATTAAACCTAAAAGCGCTAACCGATAGGTTTGCCGTTCAGCATAGATGGCGCGTCCGATTACTGAAACTAAAAGTAACGCCGCAATCACAATTCCTACAATAAATTGCGTCTGAACCATCCGACGCTGCTGATACCAACCCTGAGATAGTGCTATTTCCTTGCCTAATACAGTCACCAAAGACTGTAGATCTAATTGCTTATTAATACCCAGCAATAATAAAAAAATAGCGAAGAATCCCCATAGCCAACGAATTTGATTCACTCGCTGTAGAGGCAAGACGAGCCGATGAGGTAAGGCACTGATCAGGCACAATAACGCTGTGATAAAATACGCCACGACTGTAAACCAGCCCATAAACGTAGGATCACCTATTCCAGGTTGCCAGTGACCATTAATAATAACTGCGAAAAGTTGCATCCTGTGTGGAAAAAAGTTTTAAGTTTTGAGGATAGTAGGAAAAGGTTGAGAATAGCACCGATGTCAGCGAAGTTCGTAGTTGCGCTGTCTTCGCCATCAGCGTTGATATAGCGCTACGCGAAGCGGGAATAGGCAACAGGCAATAGGCTTTCTTTGAAGACAAAAGCTTACCTTACAAGGGATTGAGCGATTTGAATTTTTCTGGATATGTCCTAACCTTAGTGCGTAGTGCTATATCACTGACTACAAACCTTTCACTACAGTTGTTTGGGTTGAACACCTCCTATTCGCCAGCCGTATCCGGGGAGGGGACAGGGGTCAGGCATAGCTCAGTTGTTGCGAGGTAAGATTTGATTGGGTCATCCAGTTTTTTGGATTTATCGTTCTATCTTAACCTAAGATGAATGTCACTGACTTAAGGATGGTGGGCAATGCCCACCCTACGATAGATAAAGGGTTTTGGCGCTCCCCAAATGCTTATTTCAGTGCTATTCAACCTAAGATGGGCTGCTCAAGTATTTCTGCCGCGCTGCACTATCGACTCCGTACCTACCTCGCCCCGCTATCCCTCCCCGTGATGGCGCGTGGAGGACGGGGATTCCCGCGATTCATGTTGAGTTTTGAGTGTGTAGGGGCGGGTTGATGAACTTTCGCACAAGCTATTAATGATAACGTTTATTCAAAACCCGCCCTAACCGAGTTTTAAGTTATGAGTTTTGAATTATGAATTTAAAGTCCTTGTTCCCTGTGCTACGAAAAATGACGGAGCGTGCTTGGCGCTTCGCGAATATGAGCAATCCCCAATCCCCCATCCCCAATGAAGCTATGCTGCTGACGGATGAATTGCTCCTCTATTACAAACGCTGTCGGCGTCGAGCGTTTCTCGATTATTATGGTGATCCGAGTCAAAAAGATCCGCCCCAAGATTTTCTGCTGAAACTGCGCCAAGATAGTTCGGCGCATCGGCAAGCTATCCTCAAAAGCGTCGAATACGAGGGAAGCTATGGTTCTGCTGGAGAAAGTCCACTTCTATCCTTATTACCTACTGGAGCAAACCTGACACCGATACAAACCCCTAAATATGGGCGAGATGATTGGCAAGCGGGAGCGAAGGCGACGTGGGAGTTGATGCAGCAAGGAGTCGATTGTATTGCTAAGGGAGTTTTGCTCAGGCAAACGGTTGAGGGAGTCACGCTGCTGGGTTCTGCTGATTTATTGCTCAAACAGCCAGGACAGTCGATTTTCGGGGATTGGATGTATGTTCCAGTCTCGATTAAATTCGGCAAGCGGGCTAAGGCAGATTATCAAATCATCGCCGCGTTTCATGCCCATCTTCTGGCTGAAATACAGGGAAGTTTGCCCAGTCAGGCTTGGTTAATTTTACGTCGTCAAAATGCCTACTCGGTGACTCTGGATAAATGGTTACCCTTGATGCAGGCGGAGTTGGCAGACTGTATCCAAACCTTGAGACAAGCTCAAGCGCCGGAAGTCTTTATCTCACGGCAAAAATGTGGTCTTTGTCATTGGCATAGTAGCTGTTATGCGATCGCGCAGTCTCAAAAGCATATTTCGTTGATACCCGGTGTTACGCCAAAGCGCTACCAGAGTTTACAGGAGTTAGGGATATCGACGGTAGAATCCCTTGCCCAAGCTGAGATTAGCACCTTGGCTTATGAATTTGGCAGCGAAGTGGGATTAAATTTAGTGCAACAGGCTCAATCGATTCAGTACAATCGTGTGATTCTGCGTCAGAGATTTGAGCCAGCTAGGGAGACTCCACCATTCGACAGGTTGACGGAATCGGAGAACAATGCCAATGGTGCTGGAGTTAATTCTTACTCAGAGTTTCAGCCTTCGATGGGATATACGGATCGATTACCCCAAGCCTCTGTCGAACTCTTCTTTGATATCGAGGCTCAACCTGACTTAAATCTGGACTATTTACTGGGTATCTTAGTAATTGATCGCTCCACCAATACCGAGACATTTCACCCCTTCTTGGCAGAACATCCCGACGATGAAGCCCTCATCTGGCAGCAATTTTTAGACTTGGTGTGGCTCTATCCCGATGCTCCCATCTTTCATTTTTCGGATTATGAAGTTGAAACCGTCAAGCGCTTAGCTAAACTTTACAAAACCCCATTCACCCACCTACAGCCCTTACTGTCGCGCTTTGTCGATGTTCATCAGCAAGTGATGAGTACGGTAACCCTACCCGTGGAAAGCTATTCACTTAAACATTTAGCGCGGTGGTTAGGCTTTGAGTGGCGCGATGCGGCGGTAACGGGTTCTCAATGCGTCTATCTCTATGAACAGTGGCTGACAACAGGCGATCGCGCGGTACTGGAGATGATTCAACGCTACAATGAAGATGATTGCCGTGCTACTTATCACTTGAAGGACTGGTTATGCGGATTTTTGCAGGCAAATGCTCCCACCTCTGCCTGAAGAATACGAAGTTATGCAAAGATTTCTGAAAAAATCAGAACTGGTTATTAATATTACAATTTTCTCTAATCAATCAATGTTAGCGTAGAGAGCATTGAGGGTTTCGCAGTCGTAGAATCGGATGGAAGCCCTCTAGGAACTTTTAAGAGGTGATCGCTATGCTTCCCATCTTCCTGATTCTTCTGATCAGCGCCATCGCAAGTCTCTGGCTGTCTTTACGTGCCTCTCACGAAGTTTCCCGGGTTTTAGCTATAGGTAGCGCCATATTTTGCTTAATTTTTGGGTTTGCTATGGCACCGTGGGCTATTCAGGTTTTGATTGTTCTGTCGCTTCTAGGGATCGAACGGTTATATCCCTTCCGGAAAACAGCCGCTGAATTGGTTACTCTTTCTCCTACCAAAAGACGGTAGTTTTTGACGTTAAGGTCTACTTCAGACTACCATTCAACCAGGGATTCTATTCCTCCAATCTATAACAGAAAAAATTTAATAAATGAATGCCCCAGTTTTAACGCTGGGGTATTTTGATCGGAAGTTTCCCCAGGACATCGGTCAAGAAACCGGGTTTCTTTGGGTGAAAGGTTGATATTTCGTTGTTATCCTCATGAAAAACCCGGTTTCTCGGAATACTTGACCGACGCTCTAAGCAGTTATTCAGAAAGAGATTTGAGACGATAACCTAAACCATGTACCGTTTCAATTAAATCTTCTGGAGCGCCTACTGATCGAAGTTTGGAGCGCAGGCTTTTAACATGAACCTTAATCGTATCTTCTTTCGGAGGATTATCGATAGACCAAACATGCTCAATAATGGCACTCCGACTCATAATTTGCCGCCCATTACGAATGAGCAATTCTAAAAGACTATATTCTTTGGGGGTCAAGCGTAGAGTTTCATCGCCATAGCAGACTTCGTAGGTGGCTGGATCTAAACGCAATTGTCCCCACTCTAAAATAGGAGGCGAAACCGTTTGCCCTCGTCGCAGTAGCGCTCTAATTCTCGCCAGTAACTCGGGAATATCCAGAGGTTTAACCATATAGTCATCAGCGCCTGCGTCCAAACCGATAACTTTATCCGTACTGGTATCGCGAGCCGTGATCATCAAAACTGGCATCTGATAACCATTGGAACGCAAGCGTTGGCACAAATGAATCCCATCCAATTTCGGCAACATCATATCGAGCAAAATTAGGTCGTAATCGAGGGTATTCACTTGCACCCAAGCCGCCTCTCCATCGGAAACTGTATCAACGGCATACCGTTGTATCGCCAGGGCTTCAGCCAAAGCTTCAGCCAAATAAATATCATCTTCGACTAGAAGAATTCTCACTTAAAACATACTATTCCCTTATATGAATTTATCACGAGGTCGCCTCAAAATAAACTTGCTCAACAGAACAGAGAGCGAATTACCTGGACATCAATTGGCTTAACTGAGTTAATAATTGTAAAAAATATCAAGCGCTTGCTCCTGTTCTATGTAAAGAATTGCCTGTTCTCGTGCAGGAATTTAGGTATCCTAATCTAAAGAGGGAACCGCTTATTTGAAGCCGCGATGCACTAGCTGCTGTTATTTCAGAGGAGAACTCAAATGCCAAAATCTATCGGTGTCAAAGTTATTATCGGTGGTTATTGTCTGGCATTACTTATCTTTATAGGGGCTAGTGTCATTTCCTATAGCCACCTAACTCAACTGATGGAAGCTTCCCGATGGATGGACTATAGTGACAAGTTACAGGATGCTCTGCAAGATTTATTGTCTCAGCTCAACAGCACTAATGCGATCGCCCAACACCAGCCATGGCTTTTGCAGCAGATCCCAGCACAAGCACAACTGTTGTTACAAGAACAGTTAAGGGCTGTAGTTACTCAGATCCAGAGAACCCAATTGAGTCTAATTCTGGGGGATAGTCTCAGCATCGCCATACTTATGGTGCTGGGCGGGTTGCTCCTGAAGCAGCATTCTAGATTCAAAGCCGAGTTAGAATTAAGTCGCGATCGCCCTCTGTCTGAAACAACTCTAGAGCATATAGCGCAACGAGAGCAACTCATCCTCAGTAGCGCTCAACGTATCCGCCAAACCCTGGATTTGGACACCATTCTCGAAACCACAGTCACCGAAGTCCGAGAATTTCTTGGCGTTGATCGAGTCTTAGTCTATCGGATTTGGTCTGACGGTACAGGAAGTACCGTAGCCGAATCTGTCACTCCGGATACAGCACCCATTCTGGGACAAACCTTTCCGGCGGAAGTGTTTCCCGAACAGATGCATCAATTGTACTGTCAAGGACGAATTCGCACCGTAGTCAATCCAGAAACCGATGGAGTAACGCCCTGCTTAGTGGAATTTCTCCAGCAGTTAGGTGTCAAATCTAAACTTGTCGTACCCATTCTGCAACAAGAAAAGCTTTGGGGATTGCTGATTGCTCATCACTGTTCTCAACCCAGACAATGGCAATCCTTAGAAATTGACTTACTGTATCAATTAGCCATCCAAGTTACCATCGCCATTCACCAAGCTCAACTTTATCAACAGCTTCAGACGGAATTAATTGAACGTCAATCCATTGAAAAGCAACTGCGTCAAGCCCGTGATCAACTAGAAATCCGAGTTCAAGAACGTACGGCGGAACTGATGCAGACAAACGCTGATCTCCAGACTCAAATCCATGAACGCCAGGAAGCAGAAGCCGCATTAATAATTAGTGAAGAACGCTTTCGGGTTGCTCTGCATAACTCACCGATCACAGTATTTAATCAAGACACAAATTTGCGTTACACCTGGGTCTATAATCCGGCGAGTCGGATTAATACCGACACACTAATTGGAAAATCAGAATTAGAAATGTTTGCACCGGAAAATGCCCAAAAGCTAATGCCGATTAAACATCGTGTCTTGACCACTGGAGTAGGTGAGCGCCAAGAGATATCGATTATCGTAGACGGCAAAGTCCGGTACTACGATTTAACCGTAGAACCCTTACGAAACCATACCGAAGAAGTCGTTGGCATTACCTGTGCCGCCACCAACATTACCGAAATTAGGATTCGGGAACAAGCACTTCGGGAAAGTGAACGGTTTATTCAACGCATTGCTCACGCGATGCCAACGGCTTTGTATCTCTATGATTTAATCGAAAAGCGCAACATCTACACCAATCGACAGATTACTCAACTTATCGGCTACTCCCCCGAAGAAATCCAAGACATGGCACCGACATTTCCGCAAAATCTGATTCACCCAGATGATCAATCTAAATGTACCACTGCTATTAAACGATTTGCCACGGCTAAAGAGGGAGAAATTATTGAGACAGAGTATCGCATCCAACATAAATCCGGGGGATGGCGGTGGCTGTATAGTCGCGAGATGGTGTTCACTCGCACGGCTGATGGTTTACCCCAGCAAATTCTCGGTACTGCTCAAGATATTACAGAACACAAGCAGGCAGAATCAATGCGTCTGGCACTGGCACAAGAGCAGGAACTAAGACAACTCCAGCTTAATTTCTTTGCTATGGCATCTCATGAATTTCGCACACCATTGAGTACTATTATAGCCAGTGTTCAATTATTGAAATATTACTATCCAGAAGGCTCAGATAATAAAATTCGTCGTAATATTGACCGCATTGAGACAACAGCTAAAACCATGACTCAGCTTTTGGGCGATATTTTAACAATCAGCCGAGCGGAAACGGGAAAATTAGAGTTTACCCCTCGCCCATTTGAATTAGAAAAATTTTGTTGTCATTTGGTGGAAGAGATGCAAGTGAATGCTGGTTCAAATTATTTGATTAATTTTATTAGTCAAAATCAATATATTCTTGTCTGCTTAGATGAAAAGTTATTACGCTCTATTTTAATGAACTTACTTTCTAATGCAATTAAATATTCCCCACTAGGTAGTCAAATAGATTTGATATTAACCTGTAGTCAATCTACCGCGACATTTCAAATCAAAGATTCAGGCATTGGGATTCCTATAGAGGATCAGCAAAAATTGTTTAGTATATTTCATCGCGGTACGAATATTGGCAATATTCCCGGAACCGGATTAGGATTAGCTGTGGTTAAGAAATGCTTAGACATCCAAGGCGGTACGATTTCAGTCAATAGTGAAGTAGGAGTCGGTACAACGATGACAATCACAATACCTTTGCCATCGGCATGACTTATAAGTAGGTGGACTTTCATTAAAGTTAACGGTTGAGATTAGGGAACAGGGAACACCTCGGCTCCGCTCGGTGTGTCACAGGGAACAGTAAGGGTTTGAGGGCGATTTAAAAAACCTAATACAGTCCTGTTTTCTTTTGTCCGACTACTTATTGGAGTTTAAAGAACGACAAATTCACTCAGCCAGGGAAAACCACTTTTGACTAATATTTGATGTAGGGAAATGAATTATTTTGCCACCTATCTACACCCACAAACATTCTGTACGTCCAAGCCAATTCAGTCAATTTCTTTCATGGGGCACTCTTTCCCCTATTACAACCAAGTTCGACAGGCTCTTGCCCAAGCTCTTATCGAATATCCTGCACTTCCATTAAGAAAAGCCCAGAGGAGCAATTTCCAGAGCGTTCATACTGCTGAGTATCTCCGAAAACTTGCATTAAACGCTCTTGAAAAACCACTAGATGAGGTAAGTGCCGCCCTACCAGAATTGAGTATTGAGTGCGAAGGCTTGGAGTACGGTTTACCCGGATATCTCTATGGTTTAGGAGGTATGATGGAAGCAATTGATCAGATGAAAAAAGGGAACCTGAAACGTGCCTATTGCTTCAGTATGGTTGGACATCATGCTTACAGTAATTGGGGACACGGTTATTGCCTTTTAAACCCTCTGGCTGCGGCGGCACGATACGCTCAGATGCAAGGATTTGAGAAAATTTTGATGATTGACTGGGATATTCATCATGGGGATGGCACTCAGTCAATTTTTAGCGATGATCCCAGCATTTATTGCATTAGCATTCACAGTGCTGTAGACCTTTATATGGCTAAAGCCTCAGACTTAAAAGCGGGGACAACTACGGCGGCTGAAGCGGTTGGACACTGTAATATTCCTATCCTAAATACATCGTTTCCCGTTGAAGTTTTAGAGGAACTGGGACTAACGGGTAAGTTTTATGATGGACATGAGAGCATCGACATTTTCCAGCAATCTTTAGATTGCCTTCCGTGGCAACCGGACTTGATTACTATTTTTTCGGGTTATGACTCACATCGGGATGATTGTGGTAAATGTACAACAGGTTGGACGAATGCTGATTTCTGCAAACTGACTGAAATTGTATTAGATGCTGCTAAGAGATATAGGTGTCCAGTACTCTCTTCTCATGGAGGTGGCTACCGATTACCAGTTACCGTTGCAGCGGCTGTTGTTCATGTCAAGACTTTAGCAACTTACTTATAGATAAGATAACCCCCTTTTATAGCGCTTCGCGCTGGTCTAGTTACACTTTGTTTGTACGAACATCCCATCTGGACTCAGTTTCAGGTAAGGGAGTTGTAAATACACCAGAGCGATTTGCTATACCACGGCGATTAAAATCGCTGCTACACAAACAAAGTCCGCCTGCGCGGACTGGGTTATAACGGGGGTGTCTAACCCGGATTTGGTATT
>NZ_JBKHHI010000202.1:0-11538 GCF_046539235.1 Coleofasciculus sp. | reverse complement strand
CTAACCCCATCCAGCCCTTTGTCGCGGGTGTGGCTTACGGAAGCTATGCCCGGGTCTTACTGGCTCCAATTTTAGACCAACTCGATCAATACGATGAAGAAAATCAGGATATCAATTCCCAATCATTTCCCTTATCATCAAGGGCAAACCTGGAAAATGATCCGCCGCGGCTGGCACAAGCCGTAGGGATTGCCCATTCCTTGGTGTCTCAACTCAAGTCTGTGCCTAAGCCTGTTCAACCTGAACTCAGTAGGTTATGTCAATAGTCCTCAAACCCTTACATAAACAAAGGGCAAAGGACATAAGACAAAGGACGTAGCTTGCTTCTCGCGAAGCGAGTATGACAAACGACGAATGACGAATAACAAGCCTATGGTGAATGCCAACGGGATGAACCCATCCCCTTCCCAATCGTTATCCAATCAAGCATTATCTAACACCACCAATTTAGCTGGGATGCAGATTACTGAGGATCTCCAAAAATTACTCGCTATTTTACCAGAGGATATTCGCCAAATCCTGGAGCAACACCCCCATCGCGACAATTTAATTGAAGTGGTGATGGATTTGGGTCGTTTTCCTGAGGTGCGTTTCCCGTCTGGTGCCGAATATTTGTCCGAAACCCCCGTTACGGCGGAACAATTAAACTATTGTGTTGAACGAGTTGGGCATTTCAGTGGGGATAATCGAGCCGGACTGGAGAAAACCTTACACCGGATTAGCGCAATTCGCAATCGTCCCGGCGACATTATCGGGTTAACCTGTCGCGTCGGACGAGCGGTGTTTGGCACTATTGGTCTAATTCATGATCTGGTCGAACGGGGTCAATCAATTTTGATGTTGGGACGTCCAGGTGTGGGCAAAACCACGGCGTTGCGGGAAATTGCCCGGGTGCTGGCTGATGATCTGCAAAAACGGGTGGTAATTATTGATACCTCCAATGAAATTGCTGGTGATGGCGATATTCCCCATCCTGCCATTGGCAGAGCGAGACGGATGCAGGTATCACGTCCAGAACTTCAGCATCAGGTGATGATTGAAGCGGTGGAAAATCACATGCCCGAAGTGATTGTGATTGATGAAATTGGCACCGAACTCGAAGCCCTCGCCGCCCGCACAATCGCGGAACGGGGGGTGCAGTTGGTGGGAACAGCCCATGGAAACCAAATCGAGAATTTGATTAAAAATCCTACGCTCTCTGATTTAGTCGGTGGGATTCAAGCCGTAACTCTGGGTGATGATGAAGCCAGACGTCGGGGTTCTCAAAAAACGGTATTGGAACGCAAAGCACCGCCCACGTTTGAGATTGCTGTGGAAATGCTGGAGCGTCAGCGCTGGGTAGTGCATGAGAGTGTGGCGGATACCGTGGATGCGCTACTGCGGGGACGCCAACCGAATCCCCAAGTGCGGACGGTGGATGAGCAGAATAAGGTAATTATTACCCGTGAATTCCCCGATGCACCCGCACCCCTGGAGCGCCACACCCAGTCCGGGTTAGTGGCGAAACCCAGTGGCTGGCGTTCGTCGGGACAGATGCAGCCACTATCACGTTCCTCATCATCGGCTTCGGCTCAAACCAGTTATTTTGATCAGCTGCTCCATGACTCTTGGCAACAACCCAACTCCGTTGGCGAGGTTGTAGACACGATTGGACCCAATGGTGAAGATTTGCCCCTCCATGTCTATCCTTATGGGGTGAGTCGCCATCAAATTGAGCAGGTGATTCGGGTGCTAAATTTACCCGTTGTCTTAACCAAGGACATGGATAGTGCCGATGCCATTTTAGGCTTGCGATCGCATGTTAAAAGTCACTCGAAACTGCGCTCGATTGCTCGCTCCCGGCAAATTCCGATTCATGCGGTTAAAGCCAGCACCGTTCCCCAAGTGAGTCGCGCCCTGCGGCGGATGTTGGATATGGATGATCCTGGAGTTCCCGATGCAGCAGATTTGCGGTTGTTTACCCAAAGTGGAAGTGATGATGAGATTGAGGCGCTAGAAGAAGCACGGTTAGCCGTCGAGCAAATCGTGATTCCTAATGGACAGCCCGTCGAATTATTGCCGCGATCGCCAAAAGTGCGAAAGATGCAGCACGAACTGGTGGAACACTATCGCCTCAAGTCCGATAGTTTTGGCGATGAACCCAATCGCCGCTTGCGAATCTACCCCGCTTGATGGCAAGGGGTAGGGGTGTGGCAAGAGGATAACCTGTAGAGTAGCTCACGAGACTCTTGCTTCACCCGTTCTTCCATCACTGCTTGCTGTAATTGGATGAACGCGGTAAAGTCTTCCCAGTCGTACTTGTTGGCTAAAAGTTGACGCAATTGATCTTCAGCTTGTAGGCTCAGGTAGCCAGTCCTTTCCGCTTCTTGAACAATTTCGCGAATTAATCTCATTAGTGAATCTCCAGTGTTAATCGGTAGGTTAAAGTTGTGCCAGGTTCTATGGCGAGTTATCTTCAGCTATAGTTACCCCTAGATATAAATCTCCAGTAGAGCGTTGCTCTTATATCATGTCCCTACGATTGCCCATAATTGCAATGCTGCAATAACAGGGGTTTCAGGCGTTTTTATTAGGGGTGTTTGACCGGACATGATATTACTGGGTCTGGCGGTATGGTGACAACTCGACATGCTGTCAAATTTTTTTCTTTACAAAAAAAGACAAATTTAGTTTAACCCTTGGACAGAAATCCTCCTAACCTGAAGATATGTAAAAGCTACGTTCCCCTGATTAATGCAGCCAATGCCTTATTGTAGGGGATTTAAGCGTAATATAAAGATTATATTAACTTTTTCACCCTTGACGAACGAGTTAAATAATCTTAGCTTATCTTAATACTTGTTTATATATTGGCAGTCCGCCGCGTAAATTGAGCCTTCTGTTCCCTGAGATCAGGAGAAATTAGCCAATTTTCCAAAATCTCTTGACATATTCCCAGCCACAACTGCTAATATAAGCAAGGTACACACAATGGGGTGTAGCCAAGCGGTAAGGCAGCGGGTTTTGGTCCCGCCATTCCCAGGTTCGAATCCTGGCACCCCAGTCGCATCTACCCGAAAAAATAATTTGATTAATCGATTCGGCGGAATTCCTCACTCTCTTACAGGGTGGGGATTAATAGTTGGATTAATGTAGGGGCTGCTGAATAAGTCTTGTGGTGGGGGTAGGGAGCAGGGGAGATGGGGGAGATGGAAGACAACATTTCTATAACCCATTACCCTATTGCCTATTGCCTATTGCCTATTGCCTATTGCCTAGCGCTTAGCGCTATATTTGGATTTAGATTTTGACTTAGATTTAGATTTCGATGGCTCCAGCCAATCCTGAGTCCCAACACTAATCACGGTTTGAATCTGCATCTTGATCCCTTCAGTTTGCGCGGCTGCCAATAGATGCTTCATTCCCACTGGTTCTGAGGCTTCAGCGGCGAGAAAGGCTGCTGCCAAAGCAATATTGTGGATACTGCCTCCGGAAACAGCCAGCCGCGCTAACTTCTCAAAATCCAATCGTCGGGTAGGAGTAGATTTGGGAAAGACGCGCTGCCAAATCTGCTCTCGTTGCATTGCATCTGGGAAAGGAAATTCCAGCACAAAGCGCAATCGTCGCTCAAAAGCTGAATCAATCGAGTCTCTTAAGTTGGTTGTGAGAATCGCCAACCCTTGATAATTTTCTAAGCGTTGGAGTAGATAACTGACTTCTTGGTTAGCATAGCGATCGCGGGCGTCTTTAACTTGACCCCGTTTGGCAAATAAAGAGTCGGCTTCGTCGAATAATAAGACTACACCGCCGACTTCAGCCGCGTCAAAGATTTGAGCTAGGTTTTTCTCCGTTTCGCCGATATACTTACTCACAACCGCACTCAAATCGATGCGGTACAGGTCGAGGTGCAGTTCTTTGGCAATGATTTCAGCAGCAGTGGTTTTACCTGTACCACTTTGACCATAGAATAACGCTGTTAGTCCCAGTCCCCGACTCTGTTTTCCCCCCATTCCCCAATCCTGGTAGACTTTGGCGCGTTGGCGGGTGTGGGCGACAATTTCCTTCAGGGTTTTGAGTTGGGATTCTGGCAGAATCAGGTCATCCCACGTCATTGGCGTTTCAATGCGTTGGGCGAGTGCATCTAGGCGGGGACGGGCTTGATGGCGGCTAGTATTCCACAGGGTTGTTCCTAAGTTGGTGTGACCATTGCGGTTAACCTGATGGATGGCTTGGGTACAGACGGAGTGAATCGCACTTTGGCTGAGATTGAATTGGGCGATTAAGTGATTAACCTCGCCATTGAGTTCGCTTCCTTTGTCTGCTAGATAAGTGAAAAATAGGGAACGCTGTTCTTGGAGAGTGAGTTTGGGTATATCGTAGGTGGTTAGGGAGCGTTCTGTTACGGGAAGTCGCTGTTGACTACTCAGGATTACAGGCGTATTGATTTCAGCAATAAATTGAGAAATCAGGGATACTCCCAGTGCATCTGACATGTTCAGAGAGTCACATTCGAGGCACAATACGCAATTGGTTAAGATAGCTTCCCGTTCCCAGCGTCGCCGTAATTGATGCAGTTGGGTGGATTCTGAGGGGAGTACCGCCGCTGACATGCGACGGATAGAACAGCCAAATAATGTTGTGGCTTCAGCGGCAATGCGGCGTTTTGTGGTCAAATCTGAGCCAGACAATTCGATAATTGGCAGTTTTGAGGTGAGGGTAGATTCAGACCAAGCCGAAGCAATTATCTGGGCGATTTGCTGATGAGATGGGGGAAGGGCTAATTCTCCGGTTAAGCCCAGATCCAGGGGTTTAACTCGCTCATCAAGTTGAGCATCGATGCTGGGTTCGCCTAAAAGATAGCAGAGGATACGGGAGTCAATTCTTAGGGGCGATTGGGTTAAGGTTACACCGGGAGCGATTTCAATTAGTTGCCAGTATTGTAAGGGGGATTGTCGTCCTAGGACACTTAAGCTGATGTTGGGTAAGACAGATAAGGCTAAACTCAGGGTCGGGTAATTATTCTGGGAGTCGCCACTGGCTTGGCGACAGAGTAAGGGAAAATCCGGGTCGAGTTCCATGCCTACACATAGGAGGAGGATATCGCGATCGCAAGCAGATAAGCCGAATTGGGTGCAGAGGATATCCAAGGCAAAGGGAATCGCCGAGTTGGGCGTTTCCGGTGGGGGGAGATTGGGGTTTGGGTCAGTTGTCTGATTCTGTTTGTGGGAAATATAGCATTCAAGATGACGATAAACTCGGTTAACCGATGTGATCAAATATTGATAATTGGCTTTGTACCAATCTATTGCTGTAGAAGTCATAGAATGGGTAGAACCCCTGAATTGGAAGTCGAATTTGTCCGATATAATTTTTATATACAGCATATAGTTTTGTTGAATTAATTGCAAGTTATATAGTCATCAGATTATGCAAGAAGCTCAACAGCAGAAATCTGCGTTTATTCCACCCACTCCTGCGCCCAAAGATAGTGCTACAGGGTTTACACCACCGCGATTTCCTGTACAGGCACAAGCCAAACAACCGTCGGCTTCTGGAAAGGTGACTCGCGCTTATTCGAGTTATGAGAAAGATTTGATTCAGGCAAAGCTGCTTCAGGGGATGGATGAGGCGATTCAAAAGCAGGCGCAAGCGGAAGCCATCCAGTCGAAAGATGCCCACGGTGAAGCCGAGGATGGGGTGCAACTCAAAGACGATGGGGAGTCGGTACAACAAAAGTCACCCCAAGACATTGCCGCTGATGGGTTTAGGGGAACACCGAGACAATTACCACATCTGGATAAGATCCAACAGTCCTTTGGTCAAGACTTATCCCATGTTCAAGCCTATATGGGTAAAGAGGCGGCGGCGGCATCTCAGAAGTTGGGGGCGGCGGCTTATACCTCTGGAAATCGGATTGCCTTTGCTAAGACTCCGAGTGTCGGATTGGCAGCCCATGAAGCGGCGCATGTCATGCAGCAACAATCTGGGAAAGTGCAACTTTCTGGTGGGATGGGACAGGTGGGGGATAAATATGAACAGCACGCCGATGCGGTAGCCGATGCCGTAGTAGCCAGGAAATCGGCTGAACCATTACCATTATTAGAAGAGTATACAGAAGACACTATGATCGCGAGTTTGATGCCTTCTGTGATGGCGAAAGCTCAAAGGGTGTCTTTTCCTCTGTCGGACAAGGAGGAGCTTCAAGCTGCCTGTTTAGGGGGAAGTTGTCCTCCTTTGCCGGAACCAGAGATCCCAGAGCTAACTAATAGGCACTATTATATAAAAGGAAGAGCAAGAGGGACAGAAGCTGCTCCAGGAACAATTGAGTGGACTAATGGGTTGGCAGCTAGTTATGCATTGAATGTGGCTAGAGGAAAACCAGATGCTCCAATCGTCGGGCTTCCTAACGACATGAACATTTGGGACTTTAAAAAACAATGGGTACGTGGATATCTAGAGGTGATTGAACAAGCCGCAACTACTTTCAAGCTTCCTAGTATTCTAGTAGCAGGAATTGCTTTTAGAGAAGTGGGAGGTGATCCCCCTATTTCTGATCCATTAGCATACGGATGGCGTTATAGTACTCGGATTAGTCGAGAATATGCTCTCAGGACTTCTTATGGTAATTTGAGTATTCAGATTAGGAGAGCAATGGAAAGTTTAGGATATGATTCTGCGCTTACCACTGGAACACAACTGCAAGCTATTCGTGAGTCCTTGCTAGAACCTCGACAAAATATATTTATTGCTGCCCAACATATGTCCGACCTAAGAAATATAGATTTTCCGGGTAAGAAAGCTGCCGATTTAACTAGAGACGATATAATGGTTATTGCTGCAAGATATCATGCTGGTCCGGAACTAACGAGAGAGGAACTTCATCCCTATGTAAGAGGATATGGCCAAAGGATTTTGCTTGATGCGGAAGAATATTTATCTGATCTATTTTAGAATTGATCGCTCACAATAAAAATTGTGAGCTAGGCATAGATAGGCGTTTTCATGTTATTTATTTTTTTGGCTCCTTTTTTTTATTTATCTTTGCTCATAATATATACAATTAAAATAGATGAAATACGCGGTAAAAAAATAAAAACAATATCGACAATA
This sequence comes from Coleofasciculus sp., assembly GCF_046539235.1. Classification (GTDB taxonomy): domain Bacteria; phylum Cyanobacteriota; class Cyanobacteriia; order Cyanobacteriales; family Coleofasciculaceae; genus Coleofasciculus. Next base: position 4,449 of record NZ_JBKHHI010000202.1, on the reverse strand, counting down.
TTACTGACAGAAATAGCTATATTTTTTAGTTATTTGAGTAATGCGTTTGGGGTAGAGGTACGACTAGAAGAAGAGTATCGTTTTGATCCTAATTTTCATATTGATCCTAGACTGGATATCGCTCGAGATTTTGCAGCGATCAGCGTGTTTTTATCTATGTTATCAATCTTTTTGTGTTTGGTGATTTTACCTCAAAATCGACGAATAATACGTTGGATAATAACGCTCACGGCTATAGCCTCATTAAGAATTAGTGCTTATCGACTAGCAGAAGCTATGTGGCTCTCCCGTACTTGAGGTGATAATTCTGTTTCTGGGAAATGTAGCATTCAAGAACTCGTGGTTATCGGGGTTGGTCAGGAGGAACAAGCGGATGGGTGATAGCCCTAGACGAGAGTGGTCAACGAATTAGTTTACCTGATTATTTGAAAGTTAAATATGAGGGATTCAGGCAGGGACGAGATTACTTTGAGTCCTTGGAAGGACATGAAACAGAATTATACGGAAAAAAACTAAGTCTCGCACCCGGCTATCTTGACGATACTATGACTTGGGGTGGGTCGGCAGATCTCACCTATAACGACCAAACGAAACAACTAACTTATGGAAGTAAACGTGCACGTGCAATCATAAATGTCCGTCCGGGTGTTGACAAGATACACTGTGGTATGACTTATGCCCTACGACTTCCTGATTTTCCTCATCCTGGGGGTAATCAATATGGAAACTATGCTACAGTCTGGTTTAGAGTTTACGGGGGACCCCAAGGAGATGAATACTTACACCGTGGACGTGGTTCAGCGGGGTGTATAACAGTTACTGATAATGTTTGGCCGGATATTTATAGATATCTAATTAACAAACGCCGAGGTGTCCATTTTGTAGGAACAATTTCACGGATAAACTGTCGTGGAAACTAACAATCTGCGCTGAGGTCAGTTGATATAATGAGACGGCTAGCATCTCTAGTAAATTGAGGAAAATGACTGATCTGAATGAGATGAATTATACAGTGCATCGGATTGCGACTTATTCTTACTAATTTGAGCTAAAATTATTTGGTAAACTTAGTCAAAATCCATATTAAAGTCTAGTTTTGAAAACCAGCATGCTCCTAACCTCAAACAAAAAGTTTGTTCAAATAATTTTTTTGATGTTTTTAGGTCTTGCTCTTTCCGCTTTAATTTCCTGTAGTCCGCGAGAGCAGAGGCTAATCTCAAACAATTCCTTGGAGTCAGTTGACTCACCAACTCTATCACCGGGAGAAAGTCAAGAAACAAATCAATTGCTTCCGATTATTCAGCATGATAAATATGGTTATATAAACTCAACGGGGCAGATTATTGTTAAACCCCAGTTTGATGAAGCTGGGTTTTTCTCTGAAGGGCTAGCATGGGTCAGAATTGGGGGGAAGAATGGCTTCATTGACACAACGGGACAGATTATTATTGAACCGCAGTTTGATAGTGCTTCTTCCTTTTCCGAAGGACTAGCTGCTGTAGGTATTGGTGGTAAGATAGGCTATATTAACAAGACTGGCAAACTGGTTATCCCACCACAATTTGATACAACGTATCGGTTTTCCGAAGGGCTAGCTAGTGTCGCGATTAATGGTAAGTGGGGCTATATCGATAAGACGGGCAAGATAATTATCCAACCGCAGTTTCATAAAGCTAGAGACTTTTCCGAAGGACTGGCATTAGTCAGGCTTGGCAAACAATCAGGTTATATCGACCAAAGGGGGCAGTTTGTTATTGAGTCACCTTTGAGTTTAGATAGAAGTTTCTCCGAAGGTTTGGCAGTGGTGAGATCGGGTGTCGAGTGGGGCTATATCGACAAGACTGGACAAATCGCTATTGATTTACAGTTTAGACAGGCTTTTGATTTCTCTGAAGGGTTAGCTGTCGTAGTCACAGGTCCACCTGTTCGGGAAGGACCACTAGAAATGGCCGATCTGACTTGGGGCTATGTTGATAAAACAGGTCAGATGGTGATTAAAACGGAGTTTGATGAAGTCAAAGACTTTTCTGAAGGGCTAGCTGCTGTAGCCGTGGGTGAAAAGTGGGGCTATATTAATAAAAGTGGGCAGATCATAATCGAGCCTCAATTTGATTTTGCCAGTGAATTTTCCCAAGGATTGGCATGGGTGACAATTGACAGCAAGCCAGGTTATATCGATAACACAGGAAGGTACATTTGGACTCCCACGAACTGATTTATCGAGTTGACACAGTATAGCCAGTAAAGGAGTAATGGCTGAAGGGGTGACAAGCAGCTCAAGCGCTTGACAGACAGAGCATTTCACCTTTTCAGGGTTGGGCGACAGAGTAAGGGAAAATCCGGGTCGAGTTCCATGCCTACACATAGGAGGAGGATATCGCGATCGCAAGCAGATAAGCCGAATTGGGTGCAGAGGATATCCAAGGCAAAGGGAATCGCCGAGTTGGGCGTTTCCGGTGGGGGGAGATTGGGGTTTGGGTCAGTTGTCTGATTCTGTTTGTGGGAAATATAGCATTCAAGATGACGATAAACTCGGTTAACCGATGTGATCAAATATTGATAATTGGCTTTGTACCAATCTATTGCTGTAGAAGTCATAGAATGGGTAGAACCCCTGAATTGGAAGTCGAATTTGTCCGATATAATTTTTATATACAGCATATAGTTTTGTTGAATTAATTGCAAGTTATATAGTCATCAGATTATGCAAGAAGCTCAACAGCAGAAATCTGCGTTTATTCCACCCACTCCTGCGCCCAAAGATAGTGCTACAGGGTTTACACCACCGCGATTTCCTGTACAGGCACAAGCCAAACAACCGTCGGCTTCTGGAAAGGTGACTCGCGCTTATTCGAGTTATGAGAAAGATTTGATTCAGGCAAAGCTGCTTCAGGGGATGGATGAGGCGATTCAAAAGCAGGCGCAAGCGGAAGCCATCCAGTCGAAAGATGCCCACGGTGAAGCCGAGGATGGGGTGCAACTCAAAGACGATGGGGAGTCGGTACAACAAAAGTCACCCCAAGACATTGCCGCTGATGGGTTTAGGGGAACACCGAGACAATTACCACATCTGGATAAGATCCAACAGTCCTTTGGTCAAGACTTATCCCATGTTCAAGCCTATATGGGTAAAGAGGCGGCGGCGGCATCTCAGAAGTTGGGGGCGGCGGCTTATACCTCTGGAAATCGGATTGCCTTTGCTAAGACTCCGAGTGTCGGATTGGCAGCCCATGAAGCGGCGCATGTCATGCAGCAACAATCTGGGAAAGTGCAACTTTCTGGTGGGATGGGACAGGTGGGGGATAAATATGAACAGCACGCCGATGCGGTAGCCGATGCCGTGGTAGCGAGGAAATCGGCTGAACCTTTATTAGGAGAGTATACAGGAGACACTGCGATCGCGCCGTCGATGCCTTCGGTAATGGCACAAGCCGAAAATGCACCGCGACAACCGAGTGCGATCGGGCAAGATGTTTGGGCATCCGCAGAGGTCAAATTGATTGATGAGAGAAATTTTGGCAGTGCTTTGGCGGGAAGAGGCGGAAACTTAGGCAGTGAGGGAACCTATTACATTAATCCCAGAATCTCTGCCACATTGGGCGCAAACCAAGGCAAATTCCAAGGAACACCACGATTGTTTCTCGGTGACAAAACCGTTGGTAGCCACGTTCGGTTAATGGTTTCCAACCCACAAACAGAGCAAAGAGTTTTCGGGGGAGGACATGAAGGATACAAGTTTACTGCCACCTACACCTTAAAGAATGCTAAAACCTGGGAAACACCTAACATGAATTTCAACTTTGGTGTCCATAATCGTCGGCAACTCGAGGCAAGTCTCGGTGCTTCTGGAAGCTTGCCAATTAAAAAACTGCTTCCTGTAGAAGCAAATGCCAATATTGGCACTAATTTCAGCAGTGAACAGGATTTTAAGGCAAATATTGAAGAGTTTTCTTTAGGCGGAACCAACAGCTACTATGCTCACACGCATAAGATTTCTCTGTACATAAGTTCTGCGGGGAATGCAGGTGGAGAAGAAATTGAATCCGGAGGTGATGGAAATCATACTCCAGACGGCGTTTATGTCTCTCAAAAAGTTGAGAGTAAGAACGTTGAGGCTGATGATGGTAGCCATAGCTATATCACGTACCATGACAAACCGAGAGTAAATATGCCCTTACAAAAATAAAATAAAAATGAGGAATTAAACCTAAAATGAAACCTCGAACAAGAATCAATGTCGTAGTAGTGTTAACTACTATAACAATGGCGAGTTGTTCAGGAGAACACATTCCCTTTATCGGACAGTCTCGCCCTCAGCCAATCCCTCCGCCGGAACCGATTAATTGTCCAGAAATACCAACGGTTGAGAAAATACCAAATACTCCGGTCTCTGGTCAAGTTTATGGGCGCGAGTTTTCCTTAGACAAGTCAGATATTTCGTTTCCTAAA
>NZ_JBKHHI010000201.1:0-11557 GCF_046539235.1 Coleofasciculus sp. | reverse complement strand
TTGGCTGTTGAGTCGATTTGGGGTGAGTAAGCAAAAACATTGGTCATGGGAGCATATTACTCTCTAGAATTGGGGAAGCAAATTAAATAATCACTGACATCTCAAGGCATATATATAGCCACGATTGAAGACGTTGATACCATTGCCGTTGTGATCACCCCTCAAGCTAAAGTAGAATTAACGATAGATGAGGTTAGGCATTTCCATGGAAACCAAGGAGCTAAAATTTCTCCTGAAACTGCTAGGATGTTCGGACTACCGTTCTCCACTGTCGGCAAAGGTATTTAATAGTATCAAAGGCAAAAACAAACTTGTCCGCGATTTAGAAACACGGGGTTGGGTCGATTTCTCCCGTGAGATCGCATCGGTTAAAATTTTACCACCGGGTCGCGCTCTGTTAAATGTGGAACCGGATCAAGTTCCTCTCTCTCCCAGTGAAATTAAGGTACTCAACAGTATCGGTAAAGCATCGGGAAAAATCAAACCCAGCAAAATCAATATCAAGTCGTTGAAGTCAGCCGAACGCGATGCTATATTACAACGCTTCCATGAACGGGGATGGATTGAAGTAGAAAAACAACTGAAACGCCAAAAGGCTGAAGTGTGGATGACTCAGCGAGGACTTGATCAGCTACGAGACGATTATATCCCGAAAAAAGGGACAAATCCAGTGATCAGTTTAGAACTGCTGGGGAATTATCTGCGGTTCTTGCGAAAATCACTCCCGAGTCAAGTGAATCCGTCTGTAAGTGTCGAACAACCCCAACCTTCGTTGAGTTCAGAACCTGTACTGACCCGGAAACCAACAGATATAGAAATTTTACAACTGATTCAGCAGTTAGACAAAGAACTGGGAACCGACAATTATTTACCAATTTTTCATCTGCGTCAAAAATTACAACCGCCCTTATCTAGGGATAACTTAGATCAAGCCCTTTATCGCCTACAACGGGAAGACAAAATTGAGTTGAGTTCATTAGTTGAGGCGATGCACTATACCTCAGAACAACTTCAAGCTGGGATTCCTCAAGAAATTGGGGGATCTTTATTTTTTATTATCGTCAACTAGCGAACCCATTTTTCAGTATGCCAGCCAATTCTGTTTGTAATCACTTCTATGGATAATCATGGCAACTATTGATGAAATTATAAAACGAGAAGTCAACCCTTTTGATCCCGTAACCTTTAAAACCGGAAACTTTTGGCGAGAAGATAAACAAGTCGCCGCCACAGTTGATTCAATTCACCAAGAAGCAATTAATCAGGTGACTGAGGTTCTTCGATTAGTCGCCAGAGATCAGCGCACACGAACGATATTGCTGGATGGAGACTCGGGTTCAGGGAAAAGTTATTTATTAGGACGTCTTAAGCACAAGCTTAACCCTTACGCTTTTTTTATCTATATCGATCCCTGGGCAGATAATCAACATATTTGGCGACATACGTTGCGCCAAATGGTAGATAGTCTGATGTACAAGCCTGAAGGACAAAAAAGTTCTCAGTTAATTCTTTGGTTGAAAGGACTATCAGCGTTTAAAGACCGCAGCATGATCAAGAAAATACTGGGAGAACGAGGACTTTTTATTCGCAATTTCAGAAGCACTTATCCCGCAGGTATTTATCAGGCAAAAGAGTTCTTTGGTGTCTTGTATAGTCTCACGAATCAGGATTTATATTTTTTAGCTTGTGACTGGTTACGGGGAGAAAATCTAGATCGAGATGACCTCAAGGCATTAGGGGTTAATCAGCCGATCGATAATGAAGAAGCCGCGCGAGGAATAATCGGCAACTTTGGCAGGATTTCAGCATCGACAAAACCCATCGTTCTCTGCTTCGATCAAGCAGAACTAGCACCGAAATATGATGGAATCCCTAATTTACAACCGTTATTTAATCTCAATACAGCCTTGCATAACCAATATCTTAAAAATATTCTGGTTATTATCAGTATTGGAACGAATCCATGGAATGTGAGTAAAGAACGTCTCGAACAATCAGACTTAGCCCGAATTGAAAAACGAGTTCGTCTAAAATCCATAAACCTTGAACAAGCTGAAGCCCTCTGGATAACCCGAATCTATCCCCTGCATGATCAAGCGAATCCCAAACCCGACTCTCCCCTTTATCCTCTTCAGAAGCAAGCATTGGAGCAAGAATTTCCTGGGGGAAAAGCCAATTTGCGAAGTGTGCTAGGACTTGGCGGAGAATTATTTATTGAACATAAATTAGGTCGTAAACCACCCAGAGAAGATTCTCTTGCCACTTTTAAATTAATCTGGCTCAAAGAATTCAAGAAGACCCAACAAAAAGTTGATCGAATTCGTCAATTTTCATCGGTTGATTTGACCCAGATGTTGCAACAGGCAATGAACGCCTTACAAATTAACCCTGAACCTAATCTTTTAAATCATGCCAAGTATAGTAGTTATTCCTTCACTTATCAGCATCCCGATAAGACTGAACGACTAGGAATTTTCTGGAACGAAGAACCTAACATGATAAGCTTCAATGCAGCGATGAACGCCTGTGAAAAAGACCTGAAAAAAAACTGTTGTGATACTCTAATTCTGATTCGATCCGAAAAACTGGGTAAAGCCACTAATCGAGGCTATAAACTATTCAAAAAACTCTTCAATGGCTCACCGCATCGTCACCTTACCCCCCATCTCGATTCTATCCATTACTTGAGAACATATCAGCTTCTAGTCAACTCCGCAGGTGCTGGGGAATTAGTAATTAACCAACAAACCCTGGATCTCCCTAGGTTAGAACAATTGATTCGAGAATCTCATGTTTTACAGAATTGTCCATTGTTACAAGACTTAGGACTTGTATCTAAACCCATCATTAAGCCTGATCCCGATTTAGGAAAAATCAAAGACTTCCTCTTAAACCTCGTCAAAACCCAATTTATGATTGGACGGCAAAAATTAGTTGATTTAACCCTGCAAGACTTCTCCCATATCGATGAATCCCAAATCAATCAGCAAATTCAGACACTCTGTCAAGAAAACCAAATCACCCTAATCCCGGCTGACGCCAAACCCCAAGATCAATCCGTCTGCTGGAAACCCCAGACCAAAAACAACACATCCCCCTAACTTGAATGATCCTGACTCAAAACTCATCGTCAGCAACGTCAACATTTATAACCCAAAACAAGCAACACTAAACCCAACTAAACCCTCTGCGCCCTCTGCGCTTACCTCTGCGTTACTCTGCGTTAAAAAAAATCCTCCCATGTACCTCACCACCCCCAATAAAATCCGCCAAATTATCTCCCAACTCACCACCTATCCAACTCTCTGGCTAGACACAGAAGTCGCCGACTGGCAAACATCAAACCCCAGACTCTCCCTAATTCAAATATTAGCAGATCCCACAGACAGAACCGGCGATCGCGCCTATATACTCGATGTCCTAGATAACCCTTACCTAGTTAAGGATTTCGTCGATCAAATTATGGTCAATCCCGACATCGAGAAAGTCTTTCACAACGCCAGCTTTGATCTAAAATTTCTCGGTGGGAAACAGCACGCCCAAAATATCACCTGTACCTTCAAACTCGTCCGGAAACTGACGAAAAAGTCCCGCAAAAATCCCCTGCAAGTCTCCAACAAACAACTCAAAACCCTCGCCGTAGAACTCTGTCACTTCACCAACGTTGATAAAACCGAACAAAGCAGTGATTGGGGACAGCGCCCCCTCACCCCCAAACAACTGCACTATGCCAAAATGGACACAGTTTATTTGGCTCATGTGCATCACCATTTATTACAATTAACACAGCCGCCTACTCCACCCCCAGTCGTGATCACACCAAAGCAACAAACAGAATCAGTAGAACATCCTCCCTTCAGTGCAACCAAAGTGCGTGTGGCGTTTGAATGTCCGCGTTTATTCTATTTAAAACAACACTTTGATGGCAATACTCTATTTATTCCACCCGGTCAATCTATCGGAATTGGCACAGCGTTTCACACCTTAGCCCAACAATTTATCAAACTCGCTCAAGAAGATTCCCAGTTTTCCGACTTATTAGAACCGTCCGTTGATCAATTAAATCGCGAAACTGTCGCCATGGGGATGCAGCAGTTATTTTATCAACAGGTATTTTTTCCCTACATCGAATCCCATCCCGAAATGGCGACGGTATTGCCAAAGCTGTGGCAAGGCTTAACCGCTCTAATTCAGCGTTGGGTCAAATTATTAGTGGTAAATCGTCGCTATTGTTTGCATCAAACGGTGATTAATCAAACCTTTATTCTGGAAGAACATAAGCTGAGTTATCGCTTTACTCTCCCCAATGGGAACTCCCAGGATGTGACGGGTCGATTTGATAGTTTATTGTTTAATTTTGAACGCAATCGTCTCTGTTTAATTGATTATAAAACCTACGAACCCGTTGACCCATCAGCGCAGTTAGCTCAAGTGGCACTTTATGGTTATATGCTCAGCCAAACGAAAGGAGTGCTGGTTGATTCAGGGGTTTATTGTGTTCTCCCAGAGTTTAAGGAGTATGCGTATTCTTGGGAACAGTTGGAAGCGGCTGTCCATGAGTTGATTCCCCATAAGTTACAGCAAATGCAGAACTGGGTGAGTTGGCAACATCCTCATTCAAATCCGCCACCGCTCACATCGAATACTCACTTGTGTGATATCTGTCCTCAACAGGAAACCTGTCAAACCTACTTTGAAGTAAGGAGTGCGGATATAGAGCAAAAGAAAGGGGAAGATGAGGGGATTTTTGATGGCGCTGAAGTGTCTACGACAAAGGGTGAAGGCGCTGAAGCGCTTACTACGAACGATGATGGCGCTAAAGCGCTTACTACGAACGATGATGGCGCTAAAGCGCTTACTACGAACAGTGATGCGATCGCACAACAGTTAGTTGAGACGTTACAATCCTTTAAAATAGACGTTACCTGTGTGGGAACCGCCGTTGGTCCCGCCTTTATCCGGGTAAAACTGAAACCAAGTCTGGGGGTAAAGATTAGCGCTCTACTGAAATTATCGGCTGATTTACAGGTACAATTAGGGATTACCAATCCTCCCCTAATTGCGCCCCAACCTGGCTATGTCAGTGTGGATTTACCGCGTCCAGATCGGCAAGTGGCGCAGTTCGAGGATTATATCACATCCCGGACGCCATCAGCCCATGCCCCAGTAAAAATTGCTATAGGCGTGGATTTAGATGGGAAACTGGTAGAAGCCGACTTATCGGATGCGAATACCTGTCACTTTTTGGTGGGGGGAACAACTGGAAGCGGGAAGAGTGAATTTTTGCGATCGCTCCTGCTATCCTTACTCTATCGCCATTCGCCCCAACAGCTTAAAATCGCCCTGGTTGATCCCAAGCGTGTCACCTTTCCCGAATTCGAGCAAATCCCCTGGTTGTACTCTCCTATCGTCAAGGATAGCGAAGATGCGATCGCGTTGATGGATAATTTAGTCGCGGAAATGGAACGGCGTTATCAGCGATTTGAGCAAGCGGGATGTTCTCACCTTGACGCTTATAACCAAAAGAATAATCCACCTTTACCGCGTCTTGTCTGTATCTTTGACGAATATGCTGACTTTATGACCGAAAAAGAGATCCGCAATGCTTTAGAATTGAGTATCAAACGATTAGGCTCAATGGCGAGAGCGGCGGGTATCCATTTAATTATTGCCACGCAACGCCCAGAAGCGAAAGTGGTTACACCGATTATTCGGTCGAATTTACCGGGACGAGTGGCGTTGCGGACAGCTAGTGAAGCTGATTCTGAGATTATTTTAGGGGGGAAACAATCGGAAGCGGCTTATCTTTTAGGGAAAGGAGATTTACTGTATCAAGTTGGGGCGAAGTTGCAGCGGTTGCAGAGTTTATTTGCTCGAAGGATTGAATTGTGAAGTGGGAAGGATATTTTTTCAACGCAGAGGTACGCAGAGGTTTTAACGCAAAGGTACGCAGAGGGAGTGCGATAGTTTTGTGTAGGGGCGGGTTTTACCATTATCGTTTATTTTTGACCCATAAGTGACTAAACCCGCCCTGACTAACGCCCTCCCTCTCCACCGTATAAGGCAGATCAGAGTATGATATAAGCATCGTCAAAACAACCATGAATGGGACACGTTATTTCAATCGTCAATATGAAAGGAGGTGTGGGCAAAACCACACTCACCGTCAACTTGGGGACAAGTCTAGCTAAAGAACATGGGATGCGAGTCTTAATCGTTGATCTCGATACCCAGATTAATGCGACTCTCAGCCTAATTCCTCCGGTACAGTTTACAAAATGCCGTAAACAAAAGCGCACGCTACAACAATTAGTCAATCAAGCCCTTCAATCCGAGTCGTTATCCTCCCCTAACGTTGATGAGGTGATTGTCCCCAACATTTGTCAGGTGAATGGACTGGACTTGATTCCCGGTAATATCGAACTGTACAATGATTTCTTATTAGCAACCCAGATTTATGCTCAAGCCAGCAGCAATCAGCAAGACTTTGAAAAAGGCTGGAATCATCTGGAAGATGGGTTAGTGAAGCGGATTATTCAACCGATTGTCTCTAATTATGACTGGATTCTGCTGGATTTTCCGCCAGGAGATAATTTACTGACGCGCAGTGGTATAATTGCCAGTGACTTGTATCTGATTCCCGCCAAGCCTGAACCTTTATCGGTTGTGGGGATGGGGATTTTGGAAGGTCGTATCCGGAGACTTAAGCAGAGCGATCGCGCTACACTCAATCTACTGGGTATTGTCTTTTCTTCCCTGGGTCATGCAACGACGATGGCAAGGAAAGTCAAGCAGCGAGTCCGTTCTGATTTTGGTGATGATAAAGTCTTTATCACCGAAATTCCCACCAATGTCGCCATAGCCAAAGCTGTTGATGAGTTTCAACCTGTGGTTCTCACCGAACCCACCTCTACGGGGGCGAAAGCGTTTACCGAGTTAACCAAAGAATTTCTCCAGCGAATTGCGTAGTGTCAGGGGTTGGGGAAGATGGAAATAACGATAAGGATAGGAACACACGGTTGTAGGGGCGGGTTTTACCGATAACAGTTTGGCACAAAACCATAACTTGACTAAACCCGCCCTTCTGGTTAAAACCGGGGGTAAAAACCTACCCTGTGATAATTATACCCTTGGGGCGGGTTTAGTTATTTATGGGTGGGAATAGAAACGATAGTAGTGAAACCCGCCCCTACAGACTAAAATGGTATGTTTGGAATACTCAAAACTATGGTATTGAGGGTTGCGAAGGATTCCTCAACTTATTCCCTTGATGGGTAAAATCGCTTACTATAGTAGACTGTTGCCGAAAGCTAGGAAAATTCAGACGCAATACGGCGTTTATAATCTAGGCTGGCTCATACCTAACTAGGTAACGTTTCTCCAAGAGGATTTTATCATGGGATTTGTCATTGCCACAGTTAACATGAAAGGCGGCGTTGGAAAGACGACGCTAACCGTCAACTTGGCAACTTGCTTGGCGAAACATCATCAAAAACGGGTTTTAGTCGTTGATTTAGATACCCAAATCAGCGCTACACTCAGCTTAATCGCCCCTCAAGATTTTGCTAAAGCCAGAAAAGCGAGACGCACGCTGAATCAATTAATTGATAAGGCAATTCGTCCCAATCGCCACGCCAAACTCAAGATTCAGGATGTTATTCAATCTTACGTTTGTTCGGTAAAAGGACTGGATTTATTGCCGGGAGATATTGATCTGTATGATGAGTATTTAGTCTCCGAGATGCTGCATCAAGAAGCCAGTCGTGAAGAAACTCCCAATTTTAATCAGGTGTGGAATCGGTTTGAGCGGCTGTTGATTAAAAGTATTTTAGAACCTGTGATAGATAACTATGACTTTATTATCTTAGACTGCGCTCCTGGCTATAATCTGTTAACCCGTAGCGGTATTGTTGCCAGTGATTTTTACTTACTTCCGGCTCGCCCTGAACCTTTATCGGTTGTGGGAATTCAACTCTTAGAACGACGGATTGCCAAATTAAAGGAGAGTCATAAGTCTAACATGTCTCTCGACTTACATTTATTAGGCATTGTCTTTATTTTATCCGGAGGATTGCTGGGTCGATATTACAAGCAGGTGATGAATCGGGTAACAGAAGATTTTGTGCCGACGCAATTGTTTAAGAATCGCATTCCGATGGATGTGAATGTGGCTAAGGCGGTTGATAGTTTTATGCCTGCGGTTATCGCTTCTCCCAATTCTTCAGGGGCAAAAGCGTTTATGCGGTTGACAGAAGAATTTATCGAGAAAATAAATGCCTATCAGAATGAGTTTAAAAAGGGTTCTAATAAAATGAATTTGGCGAATTTGGAGTGATTGATCCTTTGTCCGCTGTACTAAGAAGTGTTAACCAGCCTCAAATCTTTACTGTTCCCTGTTCCCTGTTCCCCCATCTCAACAGTCAACTTTAATGAAAGTCCGACTACTTACAGCAGATTTGAGGTTGATCAGGTATAGTTTTCTAAGTAAGATCCTAAGACTTCTTAGAGAAGTCGGGGATCTGTCTGTGTACCTCACTTACTACCAAAAGCGCTGTATCCTTATAGAGGCAGTTCTATCGCCGCCTCAGATTTCCCCGTTGAGACAGAAATCAGTTGGGCTTGACGTCCACCTTCACTTAAATAGGTTAAATTCAAATGCAGATAAGATTCTGGTAAATAGGGTAATCGATCCGCCCACTCGATCGCGACGATTCCCAAGGGCATTTCCACGCCTTCCCAATAGCTTTCTAAGCCTAACGCGGCTACGGCTTCAGGTTCGAGGCGGTACAAATCTAGATGATAGAGGGGAATGCGTCCTTCGGGATATTCGTTAATCAGAGTAAACGTGGGACTGACGATCGCGTCGGTGATTCCCAAGCCTGCACCAATTCCCTGCACCAATGTGGTTTTACCCGCACCTAAATCTCCCTCTAGCAGAATCACAGTACCTGGGGGCAAAGATTCCCCCAGACGAACACCTAGCGATCGCGTGGCTTGTGCATCAATTAGACGGAGTTTACTCATAATGAATCTACAACAGATGAGCGCGACTGTACCAGCGTAGTAACACCCGTGCTAACTTTTCCGGATTATGGCGGACTAGATTCGTGTTCTCATCTTCATCCATGACATTGGCTAAAACAATGCGGCGTCCTAACTCCTCAGTTGCTTCGCGATCCAGAAAAACCGGGTGGGAATTGACTTGGGCATACTTAATCAAGGCTTCAGCAGAAGGCACTTTTCGATGCACCAAAACCGCATCAAACAGAGAGTGACCACAAGCATTGTCCAGGGCGCGAATATGATCAGCAACCGTATATCCGTCCGTTTCACCCGGTTGAGTCATGATATTACACACATAGATTCGGGGAGCAGTACTTGCCGCGATCGCATCCGTAATTTCTGGCACTAACAAATTCGGCAGGATGCTGGTATACAGACTACCCGGACCAATAATAATGTAATCGGCTTCGTGAATCGCTTTGAGAACGGCGGGAAGAGCCGGAGGATTTTCTGGCGTGCAACCCATCTTGACGATTTTACCATTGGCAGCCGTAATATTCGATTCGCCTTCAATCCGACGCCCATCTTCTAATTCTGCCCAGAGACAGACATCACTCAATGTCGCCGGAAGAACTCGTCCTCGCACCGCTAAAACTTGAGAACTGGCGGCAATTGCCCGTTCTAAGTCCCCCGTAATCTCGCTCATTGCCGTCAAAAATAAATTACCAAAACTGTGACCCACTAGACCATTACCTGCTGAGAAGCGGTATTGAAACAGTTCGGTTAATAATTTTTCTTGGTCTGCTAAAGCTGCCAAACAGTTGCGAATATCTCCCGGAGGCAGAACCCCAAATTCTTGCCGCAGCCGCCCAGAGGAACCGCCATCATCGGCTACGGTGACAATGGCAGTGATATGGGCGCTGTAAATTTTCAGTCCTCGGAGTAAGGTAGACAACCCAGTACCGCCTCCCACGACGACAATTTTCGGACCACGATACAGGCGACGATGGGCGATCAGCACGTCTACCAGTTCTTCATCGCCTCCGGGTTTTAATGCCTCAGTAATCGAACCCACCGTCCGGGTTTGTCCCCAGAAGATAAACATCAGACCACAAATAATCGCCATCGGTCCAGATACATAGTTGGGAATAACCGTGGTGATTGTTTCCAGAATGGTGGAGGTGAGTTGGATTAAGTAAAAAATGGGGGTTAGCTTTGCCCAAATCGCTACCCCCAGACTCGTCAGTAGTACACCTATGGCACTAAGAAGCAACCAGCGTTTGACGAATAGTCCAGGGGCTAACCACTTAAACCACCGATTGACTTGTCGGGGTGTCCTACCTCTTGACTCGTTATGCAGGGTTCGTAGAGCGCGTTTGAGGAGACTAATTGAGGACATTGCTGATACCAGAAACGGAGAACAAAACTGGATAGACTTTAGCTAAGAGCAGGGCAATTGCTCAAGTCCTTGACGGGAAATGTGGGATTGTCTGCTGTCAACTGTGCCATATTCTTTTATTAGCTGGGAGGATAGGTTGGTCAGGATACATTCTGGAAATTATACCGGGACGACTGATTAATCCAACGGAGAACCTCAATAATCACCACGACTAGAACACCAGTCGGTGTTATCCAAGTCGATGCTAGAATTCCTCAAAACTGTAACACGAGCTACACAATCATCCCTTGAATGCAGGTCTTACTGTTCATGGCATCTGCCTGAATGAGGAAGTTTTGACCCAACGCTAGGCTCAGAATGACATGTTAGAACGCAACTTGGTATGAGTTTTGAGTTCAGAAACCTTTGCCATCATGCACTAGACTGGTGTTCTAGGAGACAGCAAGGTAATGGGAAAGCGAATTTTAGGACTAGACCCAGGGTTAGCGATTTTAGGCTTTGGGGCAATTATCTGC
This sequence comes from Coleofasciculus sp., assembly GCF_046539235.1. Taxonomy (GTDB): domain Bacteria; phylum Cyanobacteriota; class Cyanobacteriia; order Cyanobacteriales; family Coleofasciculaceae; genus Coleofasciculus. The sequence continues at coordinate 640 of NZ_JBKHHI010000201.1, read as the reverse complement.
CAAGCTGAAGTTAAACAAATGACCAAGGTTCGGGGAAAATCGACATCTGAATCTGTACAGTTATTGGATTTTGGTGTAATTCAGACGCCAGCGCGGACGGAACTGGGAAAGCGACTCTGTACAATTTACGAAGATTTACATACTATCCTGGAGCAGTGCCAACCAGATCTAGTTGCCGTAGAGAAGCTGTTTTTTTACCGGATGGGTAATACAATTACTGTGGCTCAGGCACGGGGGGTGGTCACATTGGTGTTAGCCCAGCATCAGGTGTCAATGGTAGAGTTTACACCTGGACAAGTGAAGCAAGCATTGACAGGTTATGGGAATGCAGACAAGCACGAGGTACAGCAAGCGGTGGCGCGAGAGTTAAATTTAGAGAGTATACCTAAGCCAGATGATGCCGCCGATGCTTTGGCGGTGGCACTAACGGCATGGTTTCATCAGCAGTAATAATCTATTGTTTGATTTAATGGGAAAAGATAAAAGCCTAAGCGGGGTAAGGAGTGTGTCAAATGGGCATCATCACTCGGATCACGGATTGGTTAGAAACCCATTGGGTCACTCCTGCTTATGCTGGATGGATACTAGCGGGTATTGCGATTTGTTTCTTTGGCGCGGCGACCAATACTATGTCAGGGTG
>NZ_JBKHHI010000200.1:0-11560 GCF_046539235.1 Coleofasciculus sp. | reverse complement strand
CCAGATTGCTGAGACTGCTTGCCACATCAGGATGGTCATCACCCAGCAGGCGTTTACTCAAGTCTAAGGCTTGTTGATACAAGGGTTCGGCTTCCCCATACCTTCCCTGTGATTTGTAGAGATTAGCCAGATTGCTGAGACTGCTTGCCACATCAGGATGGTCATCACCCAGCAGGCGTTTTCTCAACTCTAACGCTTGTTTATATAAAGGTTCAGCTTCACCATACCTTTCCTGTGAATAGTAGAGTAGAGCCAGATTGTTGAGACTGCTTGCCACGTTGGGATGGTCATCACCCAGTAGGCGTTTGTATAACTCTAAGGCTTGCTCCAATAAAGGTTCAGCATCTGAATACCTTCCCTGTAATTTGTAGAGTCCTGCCAGATTGTTGAGACTGGTTGCCACATGGGGATGGTCATCACTCAGCAGGCGTTTGTATAACTCTAAGGCTTGCAGATACAAAGGTTCGGCTTCACCATACCTTCCCTGTGATTTGTAGAGATTAGCCAGATTGTTGAGACTGGTTGCTACATAAGGATGGTCATCACCTAATAGGCGTTTATATAACTCTAAGGCTTGCAGATACAAAGGTTCGGCTTCTGAATACCTTCCCAGTGAATAGTTAAGGTTAGCCAGATTGTTGAGACTGGTTGCTACATAAGGATGGTCATCACCCAACAGGCGTTTTCTCAACTCGAAAGCTTGCAGATACAAAGGTTCGGCTTCTGAATACCTTCCCAGTGAATAGTTAAGGTTAGCCAGATTGTTGAGACTGGTTGCTACATAAGGATGGTCATCACCCAACAGGCGTTTTCTCAACTCGAAAGCTTGCAGATACAAAGGTTCGGCTTCTGAATACCTTCCTTTTGATGTATAGAGATTAGCAAGATTATTCAGACTTTCTGCCACATAAGGATGGTCATCACCTAACAGGCGTTTTCTCAACTCTAAGGCTTGCTGATATAAAGGTTCGGCTTCTGAATACCTTCCCAGTGAATAGTTAAGATTAGCTAGATTGTACAAGCTGGTTGCTACATCGGGATGCTCATTACCCAACAGGCGTTTTCTTAACTCTAAGGCTTGCTGATATAATGGTTCAGCTTCTTTATACCTTCCTTGTAAATAGTAGAGCAGAGCCAGATCATTCAGACTGGTTGCTACATCGGGATGGTCATTTCCTAAACGTTCTTTTGCTACTGATAAGCACTGCTTGTACCAGGGTAAGGCTTGTTGGTAGAGTCCTTGACCTTGATAAAATCGACCTAAGCCACCAAAGGGGTAGATTAAATCCTGATCACTTAACCAATCCTGCTGAGTCGTTGCGGCTTCGGCTAGGTGCGGAATCATCGGAGTAGCGATGACAATATCATCTTTAGTTGGCGTCTCCGGAATCTGCTGTGCTACCATGACCATTCCCTGGCAAAACTTTTGTTTAAGTTCTGATGCTTCAGTTAATTCCTCTAACTTCCCTTGCAAGAATTCCCGAATCAGTTGGTGCAGTTGATAACTCTCTGTATCTACCCGTTCCAATAAACTCCGATTCACCAATTCATCATCTCTAGCATCCTCTAACTCTTCTACATCTTCGTCTAACCAGCATTGTTCCAACCATTTCCAAGGAATGGGAGCCAGGGCAAATAAACTGAGAAAACCAGCCAACTTTTGAGCCTTTTGACTCAGTTCTTGCCAACTCAACTTAAATGCAGCCTCGACCCCAAATTGTGCAGTCATGTCCCCATCTGTATTTTGCAGAGAACGGTGCCTTAACTCCAAACGCTGGCACATTTTCTCTAATGACAAATCAGACTTACGCTGTAAATACCGCCCCACTAATTCCAATCCCAAGGGTAAATAGCCTAATTCTTGACACAGACGTTTTACCTGTTCTGGTTCTGTCTCTATTCGTTCTTGTCCAATCAATGACACTAACAGGGCAATTGCGTCTTCTTCTGTGAGTACGGAAAGATGTATTCTTTGAAAGGATGCCCCCAACTTTTGCCGTCTGGTGGTAATTAATACCTTAAACCGCGATTCCGCAGGGGGAAGATAGGGTTTAATCTGCCGAAAATTTCGCACATCATCGAAAATAAATAAGACATCCCCTCTCCGCCAATGTCGCCAGCAGTAAGCCACTTGTTCAGTTAGCTCTAACCCATCCGGTAACTGTAAATCTAATTGAGTTCTAGCAAAACTAACAATCTGAGTTCCCACAACGCCATCCCCCGCCTGTATCCAGCACAAGCCACCAGGGTACGTTCCCTGTTTGCGGTGATGTAGAGCATATTGTAGAGCTAATTCAGTTTTACCGACGCCTCCCATCCCGGCTACCGCACAAATCGCGATGCGTTCAGTTTGCTGTAACTGTTGGTGCAGATTTTCCAGAACATCAGCGCGTCCCACAAATTCAATCACCCCACTATGCTTTAAATTATGGGGAGAAGACGTTAATTCAGTTTTCAGAGTCCCTGATTTGGGTTGTAGTGGTGTCAGGCAACGAGTAAGATTAATCGGTGTCCCAGAATTAGTACAAATTGGACGTTGGGGAAACTCTGAGTTAACTTGATTGAGACGTTCCACTAAGGTGTGATTCGTTACCCAGCGCTCTGACTTGGGTTCCAGCGCCTCGAGTAACGCCGCCGTGAACGCACTATGACGCTCATCAATTCCCTCATACGCCACCTCGAACTCTCGTGATGCAGCAATAAAACAGCGATCGCGTGCTTTCCCTCCCTCCCCTGGATCAGCCTCAGCAACGTTGAGAACCTCCCCACTGTAACAGCAATCCAGGATCACAATTTGCTGTCGCACCTCACTGGTGAGCAGCAATCGACGTAACCACTGTAGAGATAATCCCCAGTTTTCCCCCTCCGGATTCACATCACTGCTCGCTAAAAACCCTTCTTCAACCCCAAAATCTTGCCGTAGTCCATGCCCAGAAAAGTATAATAGCGCTGTATCTGGGACTGATTTACCCTTAGGTTTAAACAATTGTATAATGGCGTCTCGTAGCTGACTCAGTGTCACCTTGGTTTTCTGACCTATATTGAAGCCACAGATGAAGTAGACATTCCCGACATCACCACAGAACCCGAAGACGAAGACGAAGACGAAGAGGAAGCCGCCGTTCCTAAAAACGTTCAAGTCGCCAAAGCGCAAAGGCAGATGGTGCAGAATTTCCGAGCGATTCAAGGCACAATTCGCGCTTACACAATTTACACGTTAAGCGCCTTTAAAAAAATGGCGATCGCGAATGTCAAAAAAGTCACTCTAGAATTTGGCATCGAACTAGGCGGTGAAGCGGGCGTTCCTTATGTCACCAAAGGAACGGCTAAGAGCAACCTAAAGATTACTGTTGAATGTTCATTTCCTGACTCAACTGAACAGGACGCTAACATCAAATAAGCCAGCTACCTGTAAGGGCACGGCAATGCCGTACCCCTACCATAAATGGCGTGTGTGCATAAGTCAACCCAACCTACAAAATTGGCGCTGCACTAAGGGTATGGAAACCCGCGCAGGCGGGTTTGGTTTGTGTAGCTGCGGTTTTAACCGCCCTCTTTTATTTATTAAATCAATGAATAAACTGCCGTGTCCTTACCATAAATGGCGTGTGTACATAAGCTCTGTTTTTGTTTCCAGAGTGTTGAATTTCCTCTCGTCAACCCAACCTACAAAATCCGCGATCGCACTTGGTTCATAGACGAGTAGATCATCTCGTCTAGACATTTGAATTTGAAATATATTAAATAGGAATTCTACATTAATGAATACACCTGCTGTGCCATTTCCCTCAATAATCGGCGATTGTTTTGATAGACTTCCAGATACAAATTCGCCGAGTCACCTTCATCCATTTGCAAACGATAAACCGTATCGCCACGACGGAAGGAATTTTCTGGATCATCCTGCTTATGTTTCACGGTAATCGAATCTCCTGTCCGCTTCGATTGTCCCATATAATATTGACCCGACTCACCCGCACAAATAGCAAAACGATAGTTGTCCGTTTCCCCAGCAGTCCTTAAGCTAGTGTCTTGAGGACATTGGTTATATAATCCCGTCTGTTCTAATTCAGCTAACCGATAATAGGCTGTTTCTCCAGGGTTTCTAATATAACCCGTTTGTTGGAGGAATTTGCGTAAATCCTTAAAGAATGACTCTCTGTCATTTCCTTGATAAGCTTGACGAACACGTTGCCAACCATCTTCACTTTGACCAAGCATATACTTATCCGCTAAATAAGCGGCTAATGCTCCTCTAGCGACACCGGGATAATCAGTTTCTGTATAACGTTGCCAGAGTTGATAGGCATCATTGTAGATCAGTTGTGGATAGCTGCGCGTTACGTCTACCATCTTGCCATTGCGATACTGCCAAATTTGCAAGGGATAGGATGAACCAGCATAAGACGTAAAAGCGTAGGCAAAGCTATCGTCCCGCGTCCAAAACTCAGGAATGTTATCTTGATTTAAGTCCTTAAATTCATAACCCGCATTCCCCCAAAACTGTTCGGTTAGAGTATAGGCATCTTGAGCCGCATCGTAGCGATAAATCAGAGAAACCCAACAGCAATGCGCTCCCCCCGTATAGATGTCTAAAATAACTTCTGGTTCGGGGTTAACGTCTAAGTTGCGGACTTGCAAATCCGTCAACCGACAAATTCCCAAGTCTGTTAATGACGATTGATTCAGTAAAATTTCCCCATCCCGACTGATTTGTAATTGGGCGTCATCTAAACAAAAGTCTTGGCTTTGATAGGAAAACTCAGCTCGAACGTTTCCTGATTCGACGGTTTTGGTTTCGGCTACAGCAGGAGTGGCTAATCCCATAGAACCGATAGCGATAGTAGCTAATAAAAATAGTTTGTTCATTTTTCAGATTTAAAACAAGGGAACAGGGAACAGAAGGAATTGAGGGTTCAACTTTAGAGTTTGTAGTCAGCGCTAAAGCGCTGCTGGCACGCTTCGTGCCTACTACGAACCCCGTTTAAGTCGGTGTCATTCTGCCTCGGTCATGTTTTATTGAACCGTTATCTCATTGCCTTGTTCCTTACCCTCCGCCCCTGGAGCCTTCTATCTTTAACCCCTCGCAGATTAGGATGTAGAGGGAGCATCTGTGCCAAGCAAGCGAGAGAGTTATGAATCAAACTGAACAAATTCTTTCCCAGTTACCGGGAGATGTCTTGGCAGGCTTGCGGAAGGCTGACCAATTCTGGCAAGCGTTGCGAGACGATACCACGTCGATTCCTCAGGTGGTTAAGGAATCAAAAGAACCCTTAGGAACAGTAGATTGGGATATTGTTATCTGTGGTGGTACCTTAGGCATTTTCCTGGGTGCTGCTTTGCAAAGGCGAGGCTGGCGCGTCGCCGTATTAGAACGGGGGATTTTGCGGGGGAGGGATCAAGAGTGGAATATTTCCCGCCCAGAACTTGATGTATTCCTGGAACTTGACCTGTTATCGCCTGAAGAATTAGAGGACGCGATCGCATCTGAGTATAACCCAGGTCGGGTTAGTTTTTTGGGTGGAGAGGATGTCTGGGTGCAGGATGTCTTGAATATTGGCGTTGACCCGGTTTTCCTGCTGGATACGCTCAAGTCCAAATTTATCGAGGCTGGGGGTCAGCTTTTGGAAAAAACGGCATTTGAGGGGGCGGTGATTCATCCTGATGGGGTGCGCGTCGAGGCGGCGGGTGGGTTAAACACTCGGTTACTGATTGATGCGATGGGTAACTTCTCTCCCATTGTTAAACAAGTGCGACAGGGGGAAAAACCGGAAGGGGTTTGTCTTGTCGTGGGTAGTTGCGCTCAAGGGTTTACCCAGAATGATACAGGAGATTTAATTGTCTCTTTTACACCCATTCAGAATCATTGTCAATACTTTTGGGAAGCCTTTCCCGCCAGAGATGGCAGAACCACCTATTTATTCACCTATCTCGACGCCCATCCCCAACGCCCCAGTTTGGGGTTTTTTATGGAGGAATACTTCCGGCTATTGCCTGACTATCAAGGGGTGGAACTGTCACAACTGGATTTTAAACGAGTATTATTTGGCTTTTTCCCATCCTACAAAGACAGTCCGATCAGAATGCCCTGGAATCGAATCTTGCCCGTGGGTGATAGCAGTGGCGCTCAATCTCCCGTCAGTTTTGGCGGATTTGGTTCCATGGTACGTCACCTTAAACGTTTGACAGAAGGCATTCAGGAAGCCCTTAGTTGCGACGTTTTGACCCAAGACGCCTTAAAAATGCTGCAACCCTATCAGCCGAATATTGCCGTTACCTGGATGTTTCAACGGGCAATGAGTGTGGGCGTTGAGCAAAATATACCCCCCAATCAAATCAATGAGTTGCTGACGGGCGTTTTTCAAACAATGGCACAGTTGGGGGATGACGTACTGCGTCCTTTCCTACAAGATGTGGTGCAGTTTTCTGGACTGTTCCAAACCCTGACGCTCATTTCCCTAACTAAACCCGGACTGGTGACTCCCGTAATACCCCAAGTTGGGTTAACCACGCTGTTAGATTGGATGGTGCATTACATAAATCTGGGCGTCTACAGTGGCTTATATCCATTAGGACAATTTATGAGCAAACCCGTACATCAATTACCCCCAACCACCCAATACTATTATCACCGTTGGCTGGATGCATGGCGCTATGGTTCTGGGGGGGATTATTAATCTAACTTGGTACAGGATGGTGGGGGAGATGGGGAGGCTGTAGAGACGTAGCATGCTACGTCTCTACAAAATTAAATGCTGGGTCATTAGTCATTGCTGATGAAAAGGCGACTTCGGACTAAGGACAAATGACGAAGGACTAAATAAGAAAGGATTATGAAGATATGGAAGCGCCTGACTGGAGGTGGGCGCAAACTTAGCATCACCACCAAGTTTGCGTTGGCATTTATTGCGCTGCTGTTGTTAATTGGCATTGTGTCAATGACAGGCTTTGTCTCTCTGCGGCAAATGCGTAATGAGACCAAAGCGGTGCTTCTGACCAGTATTGAGGTTCAACGACGCGGGTTTGAAATGGATGCAGCGTTACGCAATGCCCGTCGCGTGGAAATTGATTTCTTTTTACGGTGGCCCAGCATTAATTTTTCCAGTACCAATCTGAATGACTTTCGCGACAAACACCGCCAAGAGATTGAAAAAGTTATCGATATTAGTAGCCAACTACAAGAGCTTCTGGTTCAGGTTCAGGGGGGGATATTTAAACGGCAGAGTAATCCGGATTTGGTGGAGTATGTGGAAATTGTTGAGCAATATTCTCGCAGTTTCCAGGAAACGGTGGGTTTGGTGAGTAATTTGGGAATTGATAATGTTGGTGTACTCGAACAACTGGAACAAAATTTAACTCTATTGCGGAATCGCTTGGAACTAGCAGAGGCTCAAGAGTTTCTCGGATTAGTTAATGAAATGCAGTCTTATGAAAAGGAATATTTATCCACTCGTGAACCTGCCAGAATGGAGTTGCTGACTAAAACAGCGCAACAGTTACGTGAGCAAATTAACACCAGTGCTAAATTTAATGAGACAGAACGGAGACAGGCATTAAGATATCTCGATGCTTATCAATTGGTTGCCGAAGATATCGTTAGACTCGATCAGGAAATTCAGGACAAAATTCGCAATTTTGATCAACAGGCACAGGCACTAGCAGATAAATTAATCGACTTGGCAGATGCGGAGGCGGAGCGAGCGCGTCGAACAATTAATGACACCAGTGATACGGCGATAGTATTATTAGTGGCGGCGGTGTTGGTAGCATTAATTGCGGCAGTAATTATTGCCAGACAGTTTGCCTCTGCCCTAAAAACATTGGATCGGGAAACAGCAAAATCCGAACATTTACTACTGAATGTTTTGCCAGAACCAATTGCCCATCGTCTGAAGCGAGAAGAGCGAACAATCGCGGATCACTTTAATGAGGTGACGGTACTCTTTGCCGATATTGTCGGGTTTACGGAGTTGGCGTCTCACACATCGCCGATTGAACTGGTTGAGATTTTAAATGTAATCTTCTCAGAGTTTGACCAACTGGTTGAGACACACCATTTAGAAAAGATTAAGACGATTGGTGATGCCTATATGGTGGTTGGCGGGCTACCGATGCCGATGCTCAACCATACCGAAGCGATCGCGGATATGGCGTTGGATATGCAACGGGTGATTGGGCAATTTTGCCAAGAAACCGGGAAATCCTTTAGTATTCGCATTGGCATTCATACTGGACCGGTGATTGCAGGAATTATTGGGATTAAAAAGTTTATTTATGATTTGTGGGGGGATACGGTAAATATTGCCAGTCGTATGGAATCCCACGGCTTACCGGGGAGTATTCAGGTAACGGAAGACACATATAAGCGCCTCAAGCATCGCTATTATTTTGACGATCGCGGTCCGATTCAAGTCAAAGGGAAGGGGCAAATGAATTGTTATTTGCTCACAGGGAGAAAACAGAATTCGCCAACGATTGAATATATTGAATTATGAGGAGGGAATAGGGAAAAAAGAGAAACGTCCGAATAAAATAGATTTGATCGCTGCGATCGCACGCCTTATAATTGCCAGTAAAACTCAGGATCAACAGACATGCTTGCCAGGGTTTGGAGTGCTTCGCTAGTCGGCATCGATGCGGTGAAAGTCGGTGTGGAAGTCGATGTGTCAGGCGGATTACCGGGAATTATCGTTGTGGGATTACCTGATACTGCTGTCCAAGAATCGCGAGAACGGGTGAGGGCGGCGTTAAAAAATGCCGGGTTTGTCTTCCCGATGCGGAAAATCGTGATTAATCTCACCCCCGCCGACTTACGCAAAGAAGGACCCAGCTTTGATTTACCGATTAGTGTAGGGATTCTCGCCGCCTCGCAACAAGTCAATCCTGAATTATTAGGTGATTATCTATTTTTAGGCGAAGTCTCCTTGGATGGCAATTTACGCTCCATTGCGGGAGTCTTACCCATCGCCGCTGCTGCCCAAAGTTTAGGAATTTCGGGGTTAGTCGTACCCGCCGATAATGCCCAAGAAGCCGCCGTGGTGCGTGGATTGGCGGTGTATGGATTCCAGCATCTGGCTGATGTGGCAGATTTTTTGAATCAACCGGAACGCTATTCTCCGGTAACCATGGATGAATTACCCCAATCATCCTCCTATCAGTTTACAGGCGGAAACTTAAACGAAGTCAAAGGTCAATCCCATGCGCGTCGGGCGTTAGAAATAGCCGCCGCAGGAGGTCATAATTTAATTTTCGTTGGTCCACCGGGAAGCGGTAAAACCATGCTGGCGCGACGATTACCCGGAATTTTACCGCCCTTAAGTTTTTCAGAAGCCCTAGAAGTCACCCAAATTTATTCTGTAGCCGGATTACTTAAAGATAAAGGCAGATTAATCAGAGATCGCCCCTTCCGCAGTCCCCACCATTCTGCATCAGGTCCATCATTAGTTGGAGGAGGAAGTTTTCCTCGTCCCGGAGAAATTTCCTTAGCGCACCGAGGTGTATTATTTCTAGATGAGTTAACCGAATTTAAGCGCAATGTGTTGGAATTTTTGCGTCAACCTTTAGAAGATGGTTATGTGACCATTTCTCGCACCCGACAATCCGTTTTGTTTCCGGCACAATTTACCTTAGTTGCTAGTACCAATCCCTGTCCCTGTGGTTACTTTGGCGATACCCTGCAACCCTGCACCTGTTCAGCGCGACAACGGGAGAACTATTGGGCAAAGCTTTCGGGTCCGTTGATGGATCGAATAGATTTACAAGTTGCTGTGAATCGCCTCAAACCCGAAGAGATTACTCGACAGCCTCAAAGTGAAGCGTCAGAAGCCGTAAGGGAGAGAGTAAAAGTCGCCCGCGATCGCGCCCGTGATCGCTTCAACTCAGAACCCACACTGCGCTGCAATGCCCAGATGCAAAGTGGTCATTTGAGACAATGGTGTCATTTAGATGATAGTAGTCGCAATCTCTTAGAAGGGGCAATTCGCAAACTTGGACTATCTGCCCGGGCAAGCGATCGCATCCTCAAAGTCGCCCGCACAATTGCCGATTTATCGGGGGCTGAAACATTGCAAACGGCACACATTGCCGAAGCTATTCAATATCGCACTATTGATCGAATGCAGTAACACAGATTACACAGATTGAATGATAGCCTCCAGAAGACTCACGATTGAATGACACAGATTAACACAGAGAACTAAATCATCTCCCCGACAATTTAATCATCTTCTTTGACATTTTTTTGAGCTTCTAGCACTTCCATTCTTGCTAATGTCGTTGCGGCTTCTGCCAAATACAACGCTGTCATGGCTCGAATTGGCGGATTTGTCTCTCGCCGTAATTCTTGAGATAGAGTGTAAACTCGCATTCTGTAAGCCTCAAGGGATGCTTGCCAAAGTGGTCAATGAATTGACCTCATTTTTATATGCAGTGGGAGTAAGCCATGATGTATGGAGGTCTTGTTAGATTACGAAACAAACAGCGACTTAGACAACTTATCGCGTCCCTTATCACACGCAGGTCTGATCAAACTATATCTGGAAGGTAACTGGCAGACTTAGGGTGAATGTCACTGAATACAGTAACAACCTGAGTAAAATTCAGAAGAGACTAGGACAGGATAAAGCTCTCTGATGGTACAGACTGAACATTATTACGAAAACAGCGAACTCAACCTACACGATCGCACCACTACCCCCCTACCCATCCGCGCCGTCACCCTAACCCTAACCAAACAAGACGACGAACTTAATTGAATGTCATCTCACCTTCCAAGTTAACCCCCAATTCTACCAGCGCATCGACACAGAAGCACTATTCAATCTCAAGCCCGAAGTGCGTAACCCCCTGTCGGCTGGAGAATTCCTACCCGAACCCGACATCATAATCGAAACCATTTTAAAACCCGACTTGCTACCTCGCCTAGCAGGACACACTACAACCATTGATGAAAGATCGACGGTAAAATAAGGCGTTCAACACTCTGTCAAAATTGGTGGTCTGTCAAAAATGTCCAGAATCTAGTCTAGGTAAAGGTTTCGAGAAGTGCGATCGCGACTTCAAAATCAACCTCTTCACCATTCCCCAGATCCGCGAATTTCTCTTGCAGTTCAGCCGCATGGTGAGTAGACTGCCAGTGATACGCATACGGCTCAATTCCCAACGCTTTAAGCTGTTGGACTTTTTCCAAACGGGTAGCACGAATTTCTTCGAGAGTGTTTTGGCGATCGGGTGGGGACTGCTCAGGGGACATAATAAGGAACTGCTCGATGCTAATCTTGTAGGATATCGGACATCTATCTTAACATTGGACACAACAGATGACCGGAGCCTGCCTCACGCGATCGCAGCGAACAACCTGATTCTCGCCATGCTGTAACCGAAGGCGGCAGTAGTGCGAGCATCTTGCTCGCTACCCATTCCCAATTTAAATGTATGTGTACTAATTCAAGTCAGTTTAACAAAACTTATTCAGTTGATAGCATAAATTTGATCACAATCGAGTTGATTTTCAGCCATAAGCGGATACAATAAAGGAATTCTGAAGCAGAATCACCGCCAT
>NZ_JBKHHI010000199.1:0-11565 GCF_046539235.1 Coleofasciculus sp. | reverse complement strand
GGGCTTGGTAACCAAGCCCCTACTCACTTGGGTTAAAAAACGCGATCGGCGGGATAAGGAAATAATATTATTCCTCCCCGCTTTGAGACTGACGAATGGGAATCTCAATCCAAAATCCAGTTCCTTCTCCTGGCTGAGAACTGCATTTAAATATTCCCCCATGTTTTTCCACGATAATTTGATAACTAATCGAAAGACCTAAACCTGTTCCTTTTCCAATCGGCTTGGTTGTAAAAAAGGGATCAAAAATTTGTGATAGAATTTCTGAGCTAATTCCTGAACCACTATCAGCAACCTGAATGATGATATGAGTTGGAGATGAGCCTTGATTTTTCTCTATTTGTGTGGTGTTATTCGGACTATATTGGTTCTCAATAGTCTTAGATTGAACAGTTGTGGAAATCGTAATCCTCTGGTTATCTGGATCACAGTCTTCTAACGCATCGATCGCGTTGCTTAAAACATTCATAAAAACCTGGTTGAGTTGACTGGGATAGCATTCAACCAGCGGCAAATCCCCATAATTTTTGATCACTTGAATCCCTGGATAATTGGGTTTTCCTTTCAGGCGATATTGTAAAATCAGTAGGGTACTCTCTATCCCTTCGTGGATATCCACTAATTTTTTCTCGGCTTGGTCAAGGCGGGAGAAATTTCGCAACGACAAAACTAGCTTGCGAATCCTTTCCGAACCCATTTTCATCGACTCTAAAAGCTTGGGTAAATCTCCTTCCAAAAACTCCAAGTCGATAAGATCTAACAATTCAATAATCTCTGGTTCTGGCTGAGGATAATATTTCTGGTAGGAATGAATAATATTCAGTAAATCCTGAGCATACTGACTGGTATAAACCAGGTTGCCATAAATAAAATTCACCGGATTATTTATTTCGTGAGCTACTCCCGCAATCAACTGTCCCAGACTCGACATTTTTTCGGTTTGAATCAGTTGGGCTTGAGTTTGCTTGAGATGGTGAAAAGCACTTGCCAATTGTTGGGCTTGGGCTTGAGTATGGGTAAATAATTCCGCTTGCTGAATTGCCACCGCCGCTTGATCTGCTAACTTTTTTAGCAGTTTAATCTCTGAGGGAAGCCAATCTCGCCTAGCTTTACATTCTTGAGCAATGAGGAATCCCCACAGAGGTTGTTCCCATCTAGGACATGGAGGAATATCTAGCATAACGGGTATCTCATTGGTTTGAGGATTCTCCACGCCAATGGGAACAATTAAAGCGGCTTGTACTTGACAATGCTGTAAGAACTCTTGTTGAGCCGGAGTTAATCGGGCTTGAGTGACATCCTTAATCACTCCTAAATTACCTCGCTTATACACTTGAATCTGGGCTTTCGAGAAATACTGCTGAGGATCGTCAATATCTAAAAGCGATAACCACTCCCCTGTCATCGATTCGACAATAACTTGACCGTGGGAATCATCGGTAAACCGATAAATGATCACTCGGTCAGTGTTCAGCAGTTGACGAACTTCTCGTACAATCGTTTGTAGGGTGGTTTTCAGATCAAGAGTACTGCGAATTTGGTTGGTCACTCGCTGTAGCGCCCGCCCTTGCTCTAGAGATTGTTGTAACTTAGCCGTGCGTTCAGCCACTTGGCATTCTAAGTTACTATTCAGGGCTTGTACTTGAGCATAAAGTTTATATTGCTCGATCGCCATGGCAAAATGATGACCGAGTGCGATCGCCAGTTCAATGTCGTAATTCGTCCACACTTGAGCTTGATTCTGTTTGACCTCTCGCCACTGTTCAAACGATTCACGGGGATTGCGTTGTTTTTCCTTGGGGTTAAACTCTCCCGCCCACAAAATTTCTTGCATCACTTGAGAGCGAAAAATACTCAGATACCCCAAAAATGAGGAGCGATAATACAAGGGTATTACTAACCAACCTCGAATTGGAGTAGCATCAAAAGCTGGAGCTAGACTCGCCAACTCTGAGACTTGATCCAAATCGTTGACGATAAGGGGCTGACAACCGACGGGAGTCGAATTGGATGCGGATGAGCCATTGGCTGTATCAACGGTTTTATACCCTCTTACCCATTGGACAAACACAGGATGCTCTTCAATCGTCGTCGGACTGTCTTCATCTCCACATGTAGGTTGTGTACCATATATCAGGCATTCTGCCCTCGGATTCACTCGGTCTGGGGCTATATAGAGTCTACCTCCCCCACTCGATAGAGCGCTAACCGTTTCTTGTAAAGCAGCTTGGAGTTGAATTGTAGGTAACGAATGTAGCAAGGTGGAGACACGATTAATCGTCGCTTCGATCTGATGCTGCTGACGGGTTTGGGATAAGAGATTAGACTGGGCAATGGCAATGGACACCTGATCCACCACCGATTGGACAATCTGCAATTCCCGTTGGCTAATAGTACGGGGGGTGACGTGATGAGAGACTAAAAGTCCCCAGAGTCGTTTCTGGGATCGTTGAGCCTGGATATCATAATGGACAATGGGTAAGACCATGGAAGACTGGACACCCATTGCTCGTAAATACTTGATATGACAACCATCTACGGGACGATAGTGAATCGGTTGCGGGGTGCAGCGATCATCGGTTTCTGAGGGTTCTAAGGGTGATAAACCAATTAGTCCCTGGGAAACATCCACAATCGAACGCAAGCGCTCGGTGAGGTACAATTGACGGGCTGGTTCGGGAATATCATCGGCGGGGAAGTTTAATCCGTTGAGAGAAGACAGTCGATTGGTGTTGACTGATTCAGCAATCACCTGTCCACCACCGGACGCATTAAAGCGGTAAACCATGACGCGATCGGTTCCTAACAACGATCGCACTTCTGCAACCGTGGCATTTAAAATCTCTTGTAATTCTAAGGATTGGCGAATCCGATTAGTGATCCGGCGCAACAAGTCTTCTTGATCGAGTTCTGGTTGTAACACTGTCCTACTCCTATGAAACACTCTCTGATTCTGGTTTAGAGGGTAATCCAAGTGATGAATCAGAGGTTTAGCTCGATGCACCGACTTCACAAATCTGTATGAATATACTTAACTTACAGTGTAAAGATTCTTTGAGCTGAATTACCTGAAAGCGGAAGAGTATGCGCTTGTCATCCTCAGATTTACCGATCCACGAGTTTGCAGTTCGCCTGTGCTAAATGTTGTCGGATATGTTGACGAACATTCATCAGCATTTTTCCTAAATGATTCTCACCGGTTTGATCCTCACCACACCCCCAGTAGTAATCTGTGGGAGAATCTTCAACAATCACTTCTTCTCCGGTGTTCAGCAGGATTTGCTGAATATCAGAATGGGTAAGAAATTTGGTCAAAACCCCTCGCCACATAATCTGTTGTTTTACCAGGTCCCAATCAGGACGATGATTCCGGGTGCGATCGCGTCCCAGGAGGGCGGCTTCCTTTGGTGTTGCCACATTTTTGATTGTCCTGATCAAGGCTTCGTCTGTCGTCCCGACGAACTTGTGCGCCTGATAGTAATGCTCAACGGTTTGCCAACACCAGCCATCGATCTGGATCGGGTGGGGAGAGAAGTTGGAAAAGCAGCCATAGGGTTCCTCAACCTGATAAAAATAAATTGTCATGGCAAAACTATCAAACTATTTCGCTGGGCAAAAAGCCTCGTCTGATGACGAGTTACGTTTTCGGGTGCGGCGTCGGAAACCATGTCCCTGAAGCCCACCCTAGATTTAATGGTTTAGTTATCTAGTCCTTTTTATTGGTCAACCGACGGCTGATTGACACCTAAATCTTATGGTAGCGATCACGAGGCGTTTACGATGAGGGAGATGAGGAGAGGGGAGCTAGTACAGCGTGGCGGAAATACTTGAGCAGCTTTGTATCTACAGGGGAGCAGGGTTGTCGATTTGTCGGGGCGGGTTTCACTATTATCGTTTATGAAAGCACCTGGATGTGACTAAACCCGCCCTTCTAGGGGAGCAGGGGAAGTTTATGGCGTCAGATAAAAAAAAAGAGCCACTTGCGCGACTCTCTTGATTATCAGGGTGCATCTACATATCAAACTATAGCACTTTGGGGATGAGGGGTTTAACCCCCTATTTTGCCAACCAAATCAATCAATATTGCTGGAGTCTAATGAATAAAAGGGTTTCAGGGAAAAATACAAAAAAAACAGCGCCCATTTTGTTACAAAAATTAACTAATATAGAAAAAACAGTCATCCAGAATCGGGAACCATGCAAACAGCTACCCCACCATCAACCCTTAAAGCTTGGGCAAACGCGATCGCCAAAGCCCCCACTGAATTTCCCCTAACCCCCTTACCGATTCTCTCTGGCAGAATTCCTCAAGGGTTAATACCCACCCCTGTTCTGGATTAAGAACCGCTAAAATAGCGCCATCCCCATCAAACCAATGTCCCATCCGTTGACCTCCTCGTTCTAGACGGGCAGGTCCATTGCGATATAGTGAGCCTCGTAACCGTTGTTTATGATGGGAATTCTAACCAAAGTGAAGTCTGGATCTATGACAGCGATGCTCTTGATCAAGAACCTACCTGTCGGCGGCAATTACCGCAGGTCATTCCGTTGAGTTTTCATGGCAGGTGGAAATCTGTTGGGTAAAGTTTTCATTAGTCGCTTAAAACATAAATAGCCCGCCTATAAAAAGCGGGTTAAGCTATCACGCATTTAAATTGGGAATGGGTAGCGAGCTTGCTGGCTCGCATTACAAGGGTTTTTGAGTTTTTAACATTAAGGTTTAAATGCCGAACAGCTTAGCACGAGGTATTTTCAACTAGCTTTATTTTCCAAATGGTATACTATCGAGGTTGACAGTCAGGAGGATCAGTTCGATTACAACCAGGGGGCGGACTTTGTTCTATTGAAGCTAGCACTAACTTTTGCTGATTTACCAGAAAAGAGGAATCAAGTCTTCCTGGTTCAGATAGGGATAGACTAGCTAACAAAACCCAACTATAAATGTGCATTGTAGATGTCATTTGCATCGCTTATACATCAAGACTGACGTTTTTGCTTCTTTAAGAAGAGTTAAAAAATAATCTCTACAAAAAAAAATCAAATGCGTAAGTCATGTAATACTTGCTTCAGACAGTTCAATGCTTGATCCGTATAAAACTGGAAAAAATAATAAATTTTATAATAGCAACGCGACATTAAATGGGTTGCGCTTATGTTTTAAACCTTAATGTCAAACCCTTACATAAACATAAGACATGAGACATATAGCGCTTTCCCAGCCGGTGAGGTATACCTAAATGTAGGGGCAATGTAGGGGCGCAAAGCTTGCGCCCTTAACGATGTATCGCATCAAACCGGAAATTGCTATAAGATGTAGCTTGCTTCTCAAGGGAAGCGAGTTGTCAGCCGTAAACTTTTATTGTCCCTACCTACTTAACATTCAATGGATTACAAAACAGCCCGTAACTTTGTGATTACTCAAACAACAGCATCTGACCAAAACAAAGACGCATTTATGGTTCGTCTCAAGTCACAAAAACCTCCGGTTCCAGGTCAGATAACCAATATTTTATTAGCGCTGAAAATGATATTTGAGGGTCTGCGAGATGCATCAACTCTAGATCGAGAACTCGTTCACTCCCTATACTTATTAGCTTATGAGAGCCGAGAGCAGTTTGAAGCAGGGCGTCGGGCTAGTGTGAATTGGCCCCCCCTGCTCGATGAAGATCTCAAGCGCATTGCTCGTGCTGTGGAGAGTATTTTTTCAGGTATTTGGCAAATGAATGACAAATGACAGGCAGGTAGGAGGGGAAAAGGCTAATACTCTCTTCCAAATAACTACGGACATGAGCAATGACCAATGACCAATAACCAATGACCAATAACTAATAACCAATAACTAACGATTTCGCAACTCAACTTCAAGTTTATCTAAATCTTCTGGCAAGAAAACCGTGATCCGCCCATTAATTGGCTTGCCATTCTCAGTGCGAGTCACTTCTAACCAATAGGCAAAGCGATTACCTAATAAAAGCTCGCCTTGTCGTGCTATTAACATTGGTCGATTTTGTCGCCGAGCTAAATCGATAGTTGCTGGTGTGGGATAAGCGTATACCAGGTTAGCTCTCTGGTAATCTTGATAGATTGCTGGACCATAAATAACTCGCAGTGACTCCGTGAGTCGTTCTGGAGTCACTCCGTTAATCATGTCATAGAAGGAAATTTGCTCACTTTGAATGAGGCGGCGATTCGTGGGAAAGGCGATTTGACCTGGAGGAAGCACCGAGGCTTCAAACTTAAATCGTTGAGCCGCAGTATTAAGCTTAGTCACGACTAAGCCATCTCCAATACCGGGTGCCAAGGTAGGATGAGCCGCAATCCAAGCGACGACTGTCTCCACGGTTTGACCGGGTAACGCCTGAGCGGGATTGGCTGTCAACCCCAGTACCATGCCCATCAATAGAAATGACCCCAGTTTACTTTTCTTCATCGCCAGCCTCCTTGAGGTTTGCTTTTCCTATAAACAATTATGGCAGTTAGGCTGAACATCTCACCGTTCGCTCATTTGGGTAACTCAGTAAGTCGGGGTTGCTGAATAAGTGCTGTGGTGGGGAGAGGCTAAGTTAACCTACCCCGACTAAGTTAGAGGGGTTTATTCAGTTCTCTCATCGCCTCAGCATCTTGAATCTCCTCAGCATCTTGAGTCTCAACCGAACAGGAGTGAACCCAACAGTTAATTGGAATATGATCCAACTCAACCGACGTTAACAATTCTTGCATCTCATCTGCGATCGCACAGTCATGGGGAAATTGTTGATAGAGTCGAGCTAAAATCATCAGCGTTTCTGCCCAAATCCTTTCTTGAGCATAGTTAGAGGCTTCGTCTTGGAGACGTTTTTTGATCCCTTCGGGTTGATTAACGAGTTGATCAACAAGAGTTTTCAGTTCTTCGGGTGGGGCGATTCCCGTCTGCAGGGGTTGACGCTGAATCCACCCTCGAGCAAAATGATCCTGACTGTGATCATCGGGGTTACACACCAAGGCAAATGTCCAAAGATACCGTTTTTCCGTTGTCAGAGATATGTGATCAGGAAGCTTGAGTTCTACGATACCTGGTCTATGGGTTAGGGGTATCCTCGTATAATAAATTTCCTGGTTTTGCTCGTCCAAAAGGACAAAATCGGCTGACTGGGCTTTCGTGGGGGGAACATACCAATATAATCTAGGGTTGGGGGATATGGTGGTAATTAGATTATTCATTGGCGTTAGCGCCGTTAATCTTATATTTCCGGTAACACAAGGTATAGTCTGTATACCTCTCTGTCCTCCCCCGCCAGTCCTCTCAGGGGCACCAATATCTTCTCCTTCAGGAAACTCTAAACTAATATCGAACGACTGTGCTTTGAGTTGAGGTGCGGCAAAAGCCAACGTTAACCCGAACGTTAGTGTCATCGCACCGAGGTAGGTAAAATGCTTGAGACCACCCATGCTTTAATTTTCTCCTAATCTAATCCTGAAGTCTATTGCCACAGTTACTTTCAACATGATTCACGGGAGTCCAACGTTAGACTCGATGAGGTAGACAATGCTTACGTTGGAAGCTGACTTGTCCAAGTCCTCGGCTTAACGGAGTAACCGAGGGTCATTGACTCCAATGCATGACAGCTACCGCCACCGCAAGTTCCGGTCATCAGTTTTGACAGGTCAGCAAAAGCCTGTGATTCAACTTGATTTTTACCCACCCCGGGCAAGACTGTTTCAATGTACCTGCTTGTCTATATTTTATTTTGTGGCGGAATTTTGAGGGAAATCAAAAAAGCCAGCTTGACACCAGATTAGACCAAAGACGGAATGACTAACGACGAATCCCATGTTAGCTTGAACCTAGCTAGGCTATTGTGTGTACCCCATGAAACTTGCGATCGCACAACTCAATCCCACGATTGGCGACTTAACCAGCAATGCCCAAAAAATCCTTGATGCGGCGAATCAAGCAGCGCGTCAGGGTGTCCGCCTCTTATTGACGCCAGAACTCTCCCTCTGTGGGTATCCGCCGCGAGATTTACTCTTAAATCCCAGTTTTATGGAGTCCATGACAGACTGTCTGGACAACTTAGCCCAACAGTTACCCTCAACCCTAGCAGTTTTGGTGGGAACCGTGACAGCAAATCCCAAAGCTGAGAGTTCGGGAGGTAAACCATTATTTAATAGTATTGCCCTGTTAGAAGGCGGTAAGGTACAGCAGGTGTTTCACAAGCGCTTGTTGCCCACCTATGATGTCTTTGATGAGAACCGTTATTTTGAAGCTGGAGTCCAGAGTAATTCCTTTACCTTAGAGGCAGAGTCAGCTAACCCGATTAAAATTGGCGTGACAATTTGTGAGGATCTCTGGAATGATGAGGAGTTTTGGGGAAAGCGCACGTATCAGTTGAATCCCATTACTGACTTAATCCAGCAGAAGGTTGATTTGATCGTGAATCTCTCCGCCTCGCCCTATAGTGTGGGCAAGCAGCAACTGCGGGAAGCCATGTTGCAACATAGTGCCAAGCGTTACCAGCAACCGATTCTCTACGCCAATCAGGTGGGGGGAAACGACGACTTAATCTTTGATGGGAGTAGTGTAGGATTTAACCGCGCCGGGGAAATGGTTTGTCGCGCCCCTGCCTTTGAAACCGATGTTTTGCTGGTAGACTTTGATCCAGTCCAAGGAGATTTACTCAAGAGTGCGATCGCACCCGCCCCCGAAAGTACCAATGCTCAAATTTGGTCTGCTTTAGTTTTAGGAATCCAAGACTATGCCCGCAAATGTGGCTTTAAGCGAGTGGTGATTGGTTTGAGTGGGGGAATTGATTCATCCCTGGTTGCTGCCCTTGCCACGGAAGCCTTGGGCAGGGACAATGTCCTCGGTGTTCTCATGCCATCTCCCCATACGTCTGAACACTCGATCGATGATGCCCTAGCGTTAGCCAAAAATTTAGGGATTAAAACCCATACCTTGCCCATTGGCGACTTGATGCAGGGGTATGACCAAACCTTAGACCCCCTATTTGCCGGAACTGAATTTGGCACCGCCGAGGAGAATATTCAAGCCCGGATTCGGGGAAACTTGTTAATGGCGATCGCGAATAAGTTTGACTATCTGCTGATCTCGACGGGGAATAAGTCAGAGATGGCAGTAGGGTACTGTACTCTCTATGGGGACATGAACGGTGGATTAGCCGCGATCGCAGATGTTCCCAAAACCCGTGTCTATTCCCTCTGTCAATGGCTGAATTCCACTAAAGCAAAAGCACAGGAAAGCCAAGCCACCCCAGAACAATTACCAGAGCAATTACCAGATACTCAACCAGAAATTATTCCGGCGAATGTCTTAGCCAAACCTCCCAGCGCTGAACTCAAACCGGATCAAACTGACCAAGACTCGTTACCGTCTTATGACATCTTGGATGATATCTTACAACGCCTGATTCATGACCATCAATCTGCCCCCCAAATCATCGACGCCGGACATGATCCAGAAATTGTCCATCAAGTGATGCGAATGGTAGCGCGGGCAGAATTCAAGCGCCGCCAAGCCCCACCCGGGTTAAAAATTACGGATCGGGCATTTGGTACGGGTTGGCGGATGCCCATCGCCAGCCGTTGGGTTGCGTTTAAGGAATGTATCTAAATTTAATGTTTGGAGTAGGGGTTTGGTTACCAAACCCTAGGTAACCAAACCCTAGGTAACCAAACCCCTACTATTAATTTTTATTGAGGATTATGTACGTTTCATTCAAGAATCCATGAGAAACAGGTGAAGATCAAAGGGAATACAGAACCATCCCATTCCCCATTCTCCTGTTTCCCATGAAGATTCTAATAGTAGATGATGATCCAGCGACAGCTTCACCCCTAATTGAAGCACTCACCGCCCATCACTACACCATTGAAGCCGCAACTAATGCAGAACATGGACTGGAACTCGCTCAAACCTCTCACTATGACTTAGCTGTTTTGGACGTTACCCCCCAAAACCTAGATGGTATTCATCTGTGTCAAAAACTGCGCCATCAAGGTTCTCAAATGCCAATTCTTCTCCTCAGTACCCAAGGAAGTAGCGCTGATCGCATTCGCGGATTAGAAGCAGGTGCGGATGATTATGTGATGAAACCCTATGATCTCTCCGAATTGATGGCGCGAATTCGAGCATTATTGCGGCGGCGTAACTCCACGGTATCCAAGGTGTTGACTTGGGAGCAGCTACGGCTAGAACCAGATACAGGTAAAGTCACCTATAAAGGCGAATCATTACACCTAACGCCCAAAGAATACGGATTGCTAGAACTATTCCTGCGTCATCCTCGACGTATTTTTAGCCGTAGTGCGATCCTCGATCACATTTGGTCGAGTGATGAATTTCCCGGTGAGGAAGCCGTAACCACCCAAATTAAAGGGTTGCGACAAAAGCTGAAAGCGGCTGGGATCAAAATTAATTTAATTGAGACAGTATACGGCTTAGGGTATCGCCTCAAAGATGCACCCATTCAGGAACAAGAGAACAAACAAGTCAAGGAAAAAGTAGCAGATAGCACGTCTGAAGCGAAACTCATGGCGGCGGTTGCCAAAATTTGGCAAAAGTTCAAAGAAAGCCTCCCGGAAAAAATAGACGTATTTAGGCAAGTGAGTGTAACTCTGGCGACAGGAACCCTGAATCAACAACTCTGTGAGAACGCCAAAATGGAAGCCCACCGATTAGTGGGTTCATTGGGATCGTTTGGTTGTGCAGAGGGTTCTAAAATCGCACGAGAAATTGAACAGCTTTTACAGACTCCAATCCAAACAACGCCGCAAGACGCCCATAAGCTGAAAGATTTAATCGACTCCTTGCAACAGGCGATCGCCACCAAATCCACCCTTGATCAGGTTACGTCCCCCGTCTGTGATCCGCCCACGTCTTCCACTTACTCAGCCCGACTATTAGTCATTGACGATGATCAGATCCTCAGCCAACATATCGAAATCGAAGCAAAAGCCTGGGGATTGCAGGTGGATAGCGCCCCCCATCCCCAAGCCGCCAAAGGAGCGATCGCGCTCCATCCTCCCGATGTGATTTTGCTGGATCTCACCTTTGCTGACACCCAAGAAAACGGCTTTGAACTCCTAGCAGAACTTGCTGTCCAACACTCAGACATTCCCGTTTTAATCTTTTCCAGTCAAAATCATTTAAGCAGTCGAGTCAAAGCCGCCCGTCTCGGTGCTGCTACCTTTTTACAGAAACCCATGACTCCCCCAGAAATTTTGCACGCGGTGACTCAAGCGATTAATCAGCAGAAATCAGGAGAATCTAACGTCTTAGTCGTGGATGATGATCCACAAATCCTCGCCCTGCTGCGCCACGTACTACAACCTTGGGGATTAAATGTGACCACTTTGGCACATCCCCAACGCTTCTGGGATGTCCTAGAAGCTGTATCTCCTGACCTACTAATTTTAGACGTAGAAATGCCGGAATATAGTGGCATTGAGTTATGTCAGGTTGTTCGTCATGATTTACGCTGGAGTAACTTGCCCGTGTTGTTTCTCTCCGCCCATACCGAAGTACAAACAGTGCAGCAAGTTTTTACCGTTGGTGCAGATGATTAC